>JAGQRJ010000936.1 GCA_020425635.1 Planctomycetota bacterium
CTCATAGCTGACTCTCCCCAGGGCACAGGCACCTCCGTGCCTGAACCTCTAGCAGGTGGATCTGTCACCCATGTACGCGGCAAGAACCGTTACCTATGTATCCGGCATGCACCGTCTCGGCGTCGGCGTCGGTCTCGGCGTCGGTCTCGGACTCGGACTCGGTCGAAGAGCGACGCGGAGCGCGACGGCGGGAGGTGAACCTCGTGTTCTTCAAGCCGTAGGGGCGGAGCTTGCCTCCGCCCGTGCCTTCGGTCTACGGGCGCGGCCAGCAGGTGCGCTGGAGCACGACCTCCCGGAGCGGGTAGACGGTGCCCCGGGCTTCGCCCACCAGGTAGAGCGAGCCGGTGACCAGGAGCGTGCCCCCCTCGCGCCGGGCCTGGGCGAGTTCGAGGGCGGAGGTCACGTCGGGGGCCGCCTCCGCGGAGAGCCCGAGGGAGCGGGCGGCGGCGGCGAGCTCCTCGCCGGGGAGCGCCTCCTTGCCGTAGAGCTGGGGCGCGGTGGCGACCACGTGGTCCAGGCGCGGGGCGAGGACCTCGAGCACGTCGGTCGGGGGGCGGTGGCCGGTCGAGCCGAGCACGGCGACGATCCGGCCGGGGGGCAGGGCGGCGGCCAGGGCGGCGGCCTTCTGCGGGTTGTGCGCGCCGTCGAGCAGCAGCCCGCCGGGGAGCGCCTCCAGCCGCCCGGGGAGCACCTGGCGCGCGAAGCCGCGCTGGATCGCCTCGGGGCCCACCGGCCACCCCGCCTCCGCCAACACCTCCAGCGCGGCGAGGGCGACCGCCGCGTTGCGCGCCCAGAACGGCGCCGCCGCGGGGAGGGTCAGCTCGAGCGGACCCCAGCCGCTCTGCAGCAGGGCCCGCGCGCCGTCGCGCTCGAGCACGCGCTCCGCGGGGCGCACCGGCACCAGCGGCGCGCCGACGGCCTCGGCCTCCCGGGCGACGACCTCGAAGCCGGGCCCCTCGACCGCCACGCAGGGGACCCCGGGGCGCTGGATCCCGGCCTTGTGCCAGGCGATCCGCTCCAGGGTCGGGCCCAGGCTCTGGACGTGGTCGAGCCCGAGGTCGGTGATCACGCTCAGCGCGAGGTCGAGCCCCTGGGTCAGGTCGTAGCGCCCGCCGACCCCGGTCTCCTGCACCGCGAGCTCGGCCCCCTGGCGCGCGAACTCGAGGTAGCTCACCGCGAGCGACGCGAGCCCGTGCACCGAGGCCGGCCCGTCGCGGCGCGCTTCGGCGAGGGCGTGGGGGCGCAGGGTCTCGACGTGCGCGGCGAAGGCCTCGGCGCTCATGAGCGCCCCGTCGACCCAGGTCTTCTCGGTGAAGGCCTGGACGTAGGGCGAAACGTGGAGCCCGGCGCGGGTCCCGCCCGCGCTGAGCGCGCTCGCGATCAAGCCCGAGACCGAGCCCTTGCCGCTGGTCCCCGCGACCTGCACCGCGCGGTAGGCGCGCTGGGGATCGCCGAGCGCGGCGTTGAACGCCAGCGCGGCCGCGCGCTTCCCCTCGGGGTCCTTGCGCCGCGGCGTGGTGCGCACGAGCTCGACGTCGACGTAGGCCCGCGCCGCTTGGTAGCGCGCCCAGGCTTCGCACGACGGGTCGGAGGAACGGGTCAGCGGCCACCTCGCGCGCCGAGCCTACCCCAGCGCGCGGCCCTGGCCAGCCCGGGCGGAGCTCACGGCGGCGGCCCGCCGTGGATCACGCGCACGATCGCGGCCAACATGGCGCGAAACATGCCCACCGGGGGCTCCGGAGGCACGTGGCGCGCGAAATGCGTCCCGCCGCAGGCCACGCAGACGCGGTGCACCGAGAGGCAGGCGCGGTCGTAGACCGCGCGGCAGCGCTGACAGCTGTGGGCGTCGGCGCCGGCGACGTCGGCGAAGCAGCGCGCGCAGCGCAGCTCCTCGGGCGGTCGACGCAGCGAGCTCCCCCACACCCGGTTGGTCGGGTCCAGGGGCGCGCCGCTCACGCGCCGCGCCCGCTGAACGTCGCCCGGGCGCGCTCGAGCTCCGCCAGCCCCTCCTCGGTGGTCTGGCAGCGGTCGGCGGGGTTCAGCGCGGTCAGGCGCTCGAGGAACAGCACGACGCAGGGGGACACGTGGCGCAGCGGAGGCAGGGGCTGGGTCAGGGCCTCGAGCAGCTTCAGGTTCGAGAGCCGCGGGAACAGGGGGCGCCCTTCGAGGGCGTAGCGCCCCACGAGCCCCACCGAGAACAGCTCCGAGGCGACCCCCTCCGACCGGCCCTCGATCCGCTCCGGCGAGAGGAAGTGCGGCGAGCCCACGATCACGTTCAGCGCGGTCACCGAGGTGTCGTCGGGGCGCTTGGCGAGCCCGAGGTCGACCAGCACCGGGAGGCTCGCCTTCCCGTCACGCAGGATCACGTTCGCCGGCTTTATGTCGCGGTGCAGGAGCCCGGCCCGGGCCATGGTCGCGAGCCCCTCGAGCAGCCCCTCGAGCAGGTCGAGCACCGAGGCCTCGTCGAGGGCGCCCCCGGCTTCGATCACGGCCTCGAGGCTCGGCCCCGTGACGTACTCCATGGCCAGGTAGGGCCGGCCCTCCTGCAGCCCGGAGTCGAGCGCGCGCACCACGAAGGGCGAGCTCACCGTCGAGAGCGCGTAGAACTCGCGCAAGAAGCGGTGCCGCGCCTCCCGCTGCCGGCTGCGCCCAGGGAGGAGCACCTTCAGCGCCACGTCGACCTTGCGCACGCAGTCGTGCGCCTTGTAGACCACGCCGTAGCCCCCGCTCCCCAGCTCTCCCACGACCTGGTAGCGCCCGAAGGCCCGCTCCGCGCCGCCGGGCAGCGTCACCCCGTGCAGCTCCTGGCGCTTGAAGCAGGCCATGAGCAACCCGCACTTCGCGCGCAGCTCGTCGGGGGCGGCGCCGCGCCCGATCGTGTCGCTGGCCCCCGCTGCGTGGGCCTCCAACACGGCCGCCGGCGAGGCGACGTCGACCTCGGCGAGGATCGGGAGCTCGACCGGGTCGAACCGGCTCCGCAGGCGGCCCAGCTCCTCGAGGAAGCCCGGGGCCCGGTCCGAGACCACGAGCAGGTCGACCTCGCCCGCCTCGAGCGCCGCGACGCCCTCCGCGAAGGTGTCGACCCCCGTGACCTCGTAGCGCTCCCCGCACGCCTCGGCCAGGCGACCGCGGTTGCAGGCCACGGCCAGGACCCGCGCCCCGCGCCGACGACGATCCCGGTCGGGGCTGGCCGGGTCGAGCACCCGCCCGGCGAGGTTCACGAGGCAAGCCATGAGGTCCATGGAGCTGACCACGCCGATCAGGAGCCCCTGCTCGCTGACCAGGGCGTGGTGCACGCGCTCGGTGAACATGCGCTCCGCGAGCTCGCACACGTCTTCGGAGGGGCTCGCGCTGCACAGCTCGCGCTTCATGACGGCCCCAACCGTCTCGGGCCCGTCCCCGGCGCCGAGCAGGTCGCGGGTGCTCACCGCGCCGAGGAGGGCCCCCGCTTCGGTCGTGACCGGCACGAGGTTCACGCCGCCGTCGAGCAGCATGCGGGCCGCCGCCCGCACGCTGCAGTCAGGGCTCACCGTCAGCAAGCCCGTGCTCATGACCTCGGCGACGCTCGTCAACGGGCCGCCCCCCTGGACGCGTGCCGCACCCTGCGGACCTCGCCCAGCACCTCCTCGGGGCTGGACGGGCGCTCGCTCCGCTTGTGGGCGGTGAGCCAGCCGAGGAGCTGGGTGAGCCGGGAGTCGGGGTGCTTGACGGGCGGCAAGGGCCGGGTCATGACCTCGAGCAGCTTCAGCCCGCGCAGCTCCGGGTAGACGCACGCCCCCTCGAGGGCGAAGCGCACCACGAGCCCCAGCGCGTAGAGTTCGGAGAGCATGTCCTCGCCGACCCCCGTGATCCGCTCGGGGGCGAGGTAGGCCGGCGTGCCAATGATCACGTCGTCGCCGGTGACCGCGTGGTCTCCGGGCAGCTTGGCCAGCCCCAGGTCCACGAGCACCGGCTGCTTGGGGTTGCCCCGGCGCAGGATCACGTTCGAAGGCTTCAGGTCGCGGTGCAGCATGCCCGCCTTGGCCAGGGCCCCGAGCCCGCGCACGAGGCCCTCGAGCAGGTCCAGCGCGGCGGCCTCCGCCAGGGGGCCGCGCGCGCCGACGAAGTCGGCGAGGCTCTCGCCCTGAACGAGCTCCATGGCGAGGTAGGGGCGCGTCCCCACCAGGCCCGAGCCCAGCGCGCGCACGACGAAGGGCGAGGACACGCTGGCCAGGGCGTAGAACTCGCGCAGGAAGCGGTGCCGCGCCTCGCGCTGCTGGCACGCGCCGGTGAACAGGACCTTCAGCGCCACCGTGTGCGCGAGCACCCGATCCCAGGCCCTGTAGACCGCGCCGAAGCCGCCCGCGCCGAGCTCGGCCTGGATCTGGTAGCGCCCCCAGGTGGGCGCCTGAGGCGCCGCCGAGCAGAGGTCGCCGGCGACCCGCTCCAGCTCGATCGTGGCCACCGCAGACCGAGGCAGGAGCGGCGCCAGGCCTTCGTCGAGCGCGCTGTCCGCGCAAGGGTCGCTGCGCGGGGGGAAGCAGGCCAGGAGCAGCGTCAGCTTGGCGCGCAGCACGTCGGGCGAGGCGTAGAACCCGGCGCTGTCGGTGGCCCCCGCGGCGAAGGCGCGCAGGACGTCGGCCTCCGAGCTGGTCTCGGTCAAGGCCAGCACGGGCAGCTGCTCCGCGTCGACGCTGCCGCGCAGGGTGGCGAGCTCCGCGAGCGCGCCCGGGAGCCGGGTCGAGAGCACCAACAGGTCGAACTGACCCGCCTCCAGCGCCTCCGCGTGCCGGAGCAGTTGGTCGCCCCAGGTGACTCGATACTCCGCGGTGAGGGCCGCCTCGAGCTGGCGGCGGTTTCCGACCACGGCGAGGACCTCGACCGGGCGGACCCTGCGCGGCTCAGGCGCGGGCGCGGGCGCGGGAGCGAGCGCCGCGTGGTAGTTCGCCCCGAGGCGCAGCACGTCCAGCGAGCTCAGGACCCCGACCAGGCGCCCGTCGTGGGTCACCAGCGCGTGGTGCGCCTGGGCCTTGAGCATTTCCCGCGCGGCGGCGATCGCGGCCTCCTGGGGGCGGACCTCGCACCAGCCCTCCCGCAGGAGCGAGGCGACCGGCGCGTCCGGGTCCCCGGCCCGGAGCAGGTCGGCGGAGGTCAGCGCACCCAGGGGCTTGCGGGCCGGGTCCATCACGGGGACGAGGTTCACCTCGCCGTCGAGGAGCGCGCGCCGCGCGACGCCCACGGGGCACTCCGGGCCTACCGTGAGGAGATCGACGCTCATGAGCTCGGACACCCGCATGTAGATCGTCGCCCGCCCTGTCGTTCTTGCCGCGCCAAGATTCAGACTAGCGAGGACCATCCAAGAGTGCACTAGGAGAACCTGATGGCGATCGCTCCCAGCCCGCCCCGCGCCAGGGGTCACGGGGGTCGCGGGTCACGGCGTCGCGGCAGCGGAGCGGTGCGCCCGAGCGGGTACCCAGCCTTGGGCTGGGTCACACTGCCTTAAACAACACCGCTGGCCGCACTTCGAATCCACGCGCGGCGCGAGTGGCGGGACCTGCCCGCTAGCGCAGCGAGACGCCCGCGGCGGCCTCGGGCAACACGAGGACCGCGGTGCCGACCTGGGGCTCGAGCCTGGAGTTGGTCACGCCGTGCCCCGCGGCCCACAGGCTTGGACTGGGCCCACCGTCCAGGTTGACCGCCTCCTTGCAGCCCAGCGCCGCGAGCGCGCGGGCGAAGTCGGCCAGGGACAGCCCCGCGCGCGGGTCGAGCGGGGTGGCCACGAGGTAGACCGCCTCCTCGTCGAAGCCGATCGCGGCCCGGGGCACGCGGATCGTCCAGCCCGTGTCCGCGGGGTCCGCGGTCAGGGCCTCGGGCACCTGGCCTCCCTCGAGCAAGCGCGGCCCGGTGCCGACCACGAGCTGGGGCTTCCCCGCGTCTGCGCCGCTCTGGCTCAGGCTCAGCTCGGCGCCGACCTCGAGCCCTCGCAGGCGCTGGGCGGTGAAGCCAACCTTGGCGAGCAGGGCCGGGCCCTGCAGCGCTTTGCGCGCAGCGCGCAGCGCGCCCACGACCCGCACGCGCCGGACGTCGAGGAGCTCGAGCGGCAGCGCCACCCGCCCCTGGGGCACGCGCCACGCGCCCGGCGTGCGCAGCAGCAGCAGCGCCTCCCCGAGCTCCTGGTTGAGGCAGACCTCGAGGGGGCCGTCAGGCAGCTGCACCTGCCCGCGGAGGTCGAGCCGCCCGACGTGGGGCTGCCCCTCGGCGTCGAGCCAGAACTGACAGCTGTAGCCGTAGGGCGACCCCAGGGCGTGCCAGCGGGAGCCCTCGAGGAAGGTCGAGAACGGCGAGCCCTCGCACACGCTGCCGCCCAGGCGGTGGTAGTCGCCGTTGATCGCGACCAGCGCGCCGCGGCGCTTGGCGGGCGCGCTGACCCCGGCCAGGGCCGCGGCGTCGGGGACGGTGAGCTCGACCCCCAGGCGGTAGCCGGCCCCGCGCGGGACCTTAGCCACGATCAGCTGCGCGGCCGGGGCGAAGAGCGCGCGGCGCTCGACCCTGACCGGGCGCTGCGGATCCCCCAGCGCGAGCTCCCCGGCGAGCGGGCCGCCGGCGAGGAGCGCGTCGTAGCCCAGGCGCTGCCCCAACCAGGCGAGGAACGTGAGGGCCAGGAGCGCGCCGAGGGCGAGCTGCCGACAGCGCACCGCGCGGCTGGGGCCCGCGGGAGGTGGGGGGGCGTCGAGCACGCTCTCAGCCTAGCCCGCGAGCCTCACCACGACGTCGTGCGTTTGCGGGCGAGCGACGGCGGCCCGTCAGCGCTCCCCGGGAGGGGCCACGCGAGCCGGCGCCTCCGCGCCGGCCGAGCCCGACGGACGGGCAGCGGCTTCAGGGGATCGACCGGGAGCTCCCGCTTCCCGGGGTTCGCCTGTGCACGAAGGCCAACACGTCGGCCCCGCGGAACATCTTCTTGCGGGTCCCGGTGGGCATGCACACCAAGCTGCCGTTGCGCACGTGGTCGTAGATCGTGGAGTACTTCAGCCCGAGCAGGTCCGA
>JAGQRJ010000153.1 GCA_020425635.1 Planctomycetota bacterium
CGTGTGCTCTTCCGATCTCGCTGCGCCGACGACCCCGCGCCCTGGCTCGCCGAGCTCGAGCGCGATCGCCGCGCGGCGCGGGTCAAGCTGGCCGGCGACCCGCGCTGGATCGCGGCCGAGGACGCGGGGCGCTACCGCGACGCCCTCGGCTGCAGCCCGCCCGCGGGGCTCCCGGCGGCCTTCCTCGAGCCCGCGGAGGACGCGCTCACCAGCCTGCTCCTGCGCTGGGCGCGGCGAGTGGGGCCGTTTCACACCGAGGCGCCGGCCGCGCGCTTCGGCTTGCCGGCGGGCGCGGTCCTGCCCCTGCTCGAGGCCCTCGAGGCGCGCGGGCTCCTGCTGCGCGGCGCGTTTCGCCCGGGCGGGGTCGGGCGCGAGTGGGTGCACCGCGAGGTGCTGCGCACCCTGCGCCAGCGCAGCCTGGCCAAGCTCCGCCAGGAGGTCGCCCCCGTCGACGAGCGCGTGCTCGCGCGCTTCCTCTGCAGCTGGCACGAGGTCGGCACCCCGCGCCGCGGCCTCGAGCGCCTGCGCGACGCGATCGAGCAGCTCGAGGGCCTGCCGCTCCCGTTCTCGGCGCTGGAGCGCGACGTGCTCCCCGCGCGCGTGCCGGGCTTCAGCCCCGCCGACCTCGACGCCCTGGGCAACCGCGGTGAGCTGGTGTGGGCCGGGGTCGGTGCCCGGGGTCCGCGCGACGGCAACGTCGCGCTCTACCTGCGCGAGCGCTTCTCGCTCCTGCGCCGCGCCCCCGAGCCGCTGGCGAACCCGACCCCCCTGCACGACGCGCTGCGCGCCGCGCTCGCAGCGCGCGGGGCGAGCTTCCTGCCCGAGCTCATGCACGCCTGCGGCGACCCGCCGCGGGAGGCGTTCCTCGCCGCGCTGTGGGAGCTGGTGTGGGCGGGCGAGGTCAGCAACGACACCTTCACCCCGCTGCGCATGCTCGGCGGGCCGCAGCCGGGCCGCAGCGGACGCCGGCACCGCCACCGACCGCGAGTCCGCGAACGTGACCTGACCCTCGGCGGACGCTGGGTGCTCCTCGACTCGGTGTGCTTCGACGCGCCGAGCCCCACCGAGCGCGCCCACGCGCTGGCCTCGTCCTTGCTCGAGCGCTACGGCGTGGTCAGCCGCGCCGCGGTGCAGGCCGAGGGCTTGCCCGGGGGCTTCGCGGCGGTCTACGGCGTCCTCGGCGCGCTGGAGGAGCGCGGCCTCGTGCGCCGCGGGCACTTCGTCGCGAGGCTGCCGGGGGCGCAGTTCGCGTTGCCTGGCGCGGTCGAGCGCCTGCGCAGCGAGCGCGGTCCCGAGGGCGCCCCGCGGGCCGTGCAGCTGGCGGCGATCGACCCCGCGAACCCCTACGGCGCGCTCGTCCCCTGGCCGGAGGTCCCCGAGGGCGCCCCCAAGCCTCAGCGCCGCCTGCACTGCAGCGTGACCCTCGTCGAAGGTGCCCCGGTGGTGTTCTGGAAGCGCGGGCTCAAGGCCGCCGCGACCTTCCCCGCCGCCCAGGACCCCGAGCTGCTGCAGGCCGCGCTGACGAAGATCCGCGGCGGCCTGGAGCCGCACCAGGCGCTGCAGCTCGAGGAGCTCGACGGGGCGCCTGCCCGGGAGGCGCCCCTCGCCGACGCCTTCGCGCGCGCGGGCTTCCTCCCCAGCTACCGCGGCCTGCGCGCGACCGGCCGCGCCCCGTGAGCCCCGCCCGTGCCTGAAGGCGACTCGGTGGCCAGCGTCGCGGAGCGCCTGCGCCCGCGGCTCGTGGGGGAGGTCCTGCGCGACGTGCGCACCCGCGGCGACGCGCCGGTGATCGCCCTGGTCGGCCAACGCGTGCTCGCGCTCGAGACCCACGGCAAGCACCTCCTGCTGCGACCCGAACACGGCCCGAGCGCGCGCGTGCACCTGGGCATGTACGGCCGCTGGCGCCGCTTCGAGCCGGGGGTGCGCTGGCGGCGCCCCCGGCGTACGGCGTCGTTGATCCTCGCCACCGACGCCCACGTGTTCGCCTGCTTTCGCGCCCACGTGGAGCTCTTGCGCGGCGCGCTGCCCGAGCGCGACCCGAGCCTCGTGCACCTCGGCCCCGACCTGCTCGTCGAGGCCGTCGACCTCGAGCGCGTCGTCGCCCGGGCGCAGCTCGACCCGCAGCGGCCGATCGGGAGCGTGCTCCTCGATCAGCGCGTCGCGGCCGGGATCGGCAACGTCTACGCGAACGAGGTCTTGTTCCTCGCGCGGCTCGCGCCGCACACACCCGTGGGCGAGGTCCCGCCCGACGCCCTGCGTGGGCTCTATGCCCTGGCCGCGCGCCTCATGCGGGCGAACGTCGGCGCTCGACGTCGGGTCACCCGGGGGATCGAGGCCGGCGAGCCCCCGTGGCGGCCTGGAACCCCGCGCACCTACGTCTACGGCCGCGCAGGACGCCCGTGCCCGCGCTGCGCGGCGACGCTGCGCAGCGCGCGCAGGGGCGAGCTCAAGCGCGTGACCACCTGGTGTCCGCGCTGCCAGCCCGAGCCGGGGGAGGCAACCAATTCACGCGGTGCTAGCTAAACGCGTCAGCTTCACCGACCCTGGAGGAGTCCGTGTCCTGCGGGCCACCACCAGGGAGTTCCCATGCTGCGCAAATACTCGGGCGACAAGAAGAGCATTGAAGCCCGGAGCGACGACGGGAAGGTCTGGAAGGGCCAGCTCTTCGACTGCGGCCGCGAGACCACCTTCAGCCAGGCCAGCCTCAAGGAGGTCGACGAGCTCGCCGCCAAGAACGGCATGCGCCTCGTAGACCAGCGCGGGTAGGGCGCTCAGCGCTCGCCCAACAGCGCTTCGACCCGCGCGGCCAGGGCCGCGCCGCGGAGGTCCCGAGCGACGATCCGTCCCGCTCGATCGATCAGGACCGCCGCCGGGATCCCGCGCAACGCTGTCGCCTCGCGGGCAGGCCCTCGCCTCGCACGCCCGTCGGGGGGTCAGAGACCATGGAGCGAGAGTAGCGGTGCCCGTGGATCCGCCCGGCCAGGACGCTGGGGCTGACCCGAAGCAGGCCTCGACCTCGGCGCGCGTCGCCCGAGCGCGTGTCCGCCCTCGCTGGTAGATTTTCGCGCCAAAGGGGTGCAACGCCATGCAAGGGAACTCACTGCTCCAACTCGCCGTCTGTTCGGCCCTGCTCTGCGCGGGCTGCTCGACGCCCGTCGATCTCCGGGGGGAGGTCAACGACGCGCAGCTGCTCGAGGCTTCGGACGTGGTCAACGTGGCCTACACCTACGACTTCAGCGAGTGCTACCGCGGCGACCATGAGCTGACCGCCGGGGGGCTCATGACCGCCGTGGCCAACGTGAAGTACTTCGAGCCGGCCTTCGGCGGAGACCTCTTCGCCGAGGGCCTGGCCAAGGGCTTCGTCGACGAAATGGACAAGCTCGGGATCACGGTGCTCCCGCCGACCGAGCTCGCGAAGCTCGACACCATGCCCCACATGGGGCGGGCCGGCGGCAAGGGCCACGCGCCCGGGAGCCAGGTGGTCGACCTCCCAATCGGGCAGGGGCTGCACACCGCCGACGACGTGGTCGGCTCGCTCTGCCGCGAGGGCGACTTCCAGGTGCTGTTCTTCCTCGGGGCGTCGGGCGGCGAGGCCAAGCTCGGCTGCGTGATCCCCTTCTCCAAGCTCAAGGCTTCGGGCGACCGGATCTATCCGGTCGAGTTCAACCACTGCAAGGAGGTCGAGCTGGACTACGTGGGCGCGCGCGACGACGTCACCTCGGGCGAGCTGATCGGGCGCCTCATGGCCCGCCGCTTCCGCCTCTACTACCCCGCGCAATGACGCGCGCTCCGCTCTGGCTCTGCGCCGCCCTGGCGCTGTCGGGGTGCGGGGCTCCAAGCCTGCAGCCCCTGAGCGCGTCGGCGCTGAAGGACTGGGACGAGCTCGCGAGCTACACCGACGAGCAGGCCCTCGCGGCCGCGGAGGCAGACGGACGCCTGGCCAAGCACCGCGTCGGTCGCGGCGAGCTCGGGCGGCGCTCCCTCGACCTGATCACGGTCGAGGGGCTCACCGACGGCGCGGTTCAAGACCTCGCCGTCTACTGCGACGTCGTGCGGGTCGACGCCGAGGCCGAGCGCAAGCCGATCGCCTTCCTCGCCACACTGCGCGACCCCGCCACCGCGAACTCCGGCGGGCTGACCCGCGGCAAGCTCCTGCTCGTCGTGCCCGAGCGCCAGCTCACGGGTTACACCTGCGACCAGGCGGGGACCTACCTGTTCTACCTGCGCCTGCCCGACGGCTCGGCCGGCCTCTACGCGATCGCGCGGGCGGCCGAGGGCGAAGCGATCGACGACTTCGTCGAGGGCCAGCGCTGGTCGTCGGTGGTCAAGCGTCTCGAGCGCGCGGTGGCCACGGGCGCAGCCCTCGAGCAGATCCGCGACGAGATCGCCTGCGTCGAGGCGATCCCCTTCCCCGAGGATCGCGCCGCGGCGGAGCCGCTGCTCGAGACCTACGTGCGGGAGCTCGCCCAGCGCGCCGACACGATCGAGGCGGCGTGGAGCGGTGCGTCGCTCGCGCGGCGGGTGGTGCTGACCCGGGAGGCGGTGGACCTCGCGGGCGCCGCCGCGATCCTCCCCACCCGACGCTTCGCCCAGCTCGCGGAGCGCCTGCGGCCCGAGGTCGACGCGCAGCTCGCGGAGGCCGCCGCGCGCGCGGAGCGCGAGCGGCGCGGCTTCAGCC
>JAGQRJ010000937.1 GCA_020425635.1 Planctomycetota bacterium
CCGCCCAGCGCGTCGACCCAGCCCCAGGGGTGGCCGCTCCCCGCGTGGACCACGGCCCCCGCGGGCTTCTCGCTCACGAGCAGCGCCGCGTCCTGGAAGACCAGGCTCGCGCGCGCGGCGCGCTGCGCCTCGGGCGGTGTGGGGCGCGGCGCCTGCTCGGGGGCCTCGATCGGGAGCGCGTAGTTGGTGATCTTGACCGTGGCGTCGCGCTCGAGGCGCTGCCCGGGCTTGGCGCGCTTGCCGTCGACGCGCACCCAGCCCTTGCGCAGGGCCTTCAGCGCCAGCCCGTGGGCGAAGCCCAGGCGGCGCACGAGGAACTGCTCGACCCGCGCCCCGACCTCGTCGGCGTCGACGGGAAACTCGCGCCGCGGGGGGCCGTCGTCGCTCAACGGCCGAGCGCCCGGCCGTAGAACGCGGCGGCGTCGGACTTGAGCTGCTCGAGGTCGGGCTTGCGCAGGTACATCATGTGTCCGGCGCCGTAGCGCGTGGTCTGCACGTGGTCGCGCAGCTCCGGCGGCAGACCCAGGTGCGCCACGGTGTAGTCCGCTGCGAAGTAGGGGGTCGCCAGGTCGTAGGTCCCCGTGGCCACGAGCACGTGCAGCCCGGGGTTCTTGGCGATCGCGTCGCGCAGGGTCTGGGCGACGTTCACGAAGCGGTTGGTCCCGGCCCAGCTGTAGTTCCAGGGGTTCACCGCGCCGGTCAGGATCTCGTAGGGCCGGTCGGTCTCGAAGCCCAGCTCGGCGCGCACGTAGTCGTTGAGCGCGGCGGAGTAGGCGCCCTGCACCACCGCGTAGCTCGGGTCGTAGTCGGGTGAGTCGCCCGCGTCGAGGCGGTCGCGGCCGAGGTAGCGCCCGTCGAAGCGGCCCACGGTGTAGCTCTGGTCGCGCAGCAGCTCCTTGGCGAAGGCCTGCATGGAGATCCGCAGCCCGGAGCGACGGACGAAGGTCTCCGAGAGGCCCGTGTAGCGGGCGAGGGTCTGCACGACCGCGGCTTCGCGGGCGGGGGGCAGGCGGTCGCCGAGGGCCAGGGCGGTGAGGTACTCCGACTGGGCCCAGGCCTCGACCTCGCGCAGGGTGGCGGGGAGGTCGTTGGTCTGGAGCTTGCCGTGGTAGGCGGCGGTGGCGGCGTAGGTCGGGAGGAACAGCCAATAGGGTTGGTCGTTGCCCGGGGCGAAGCGGATCGTCTGGAAGTCGAGCACCGGCGAGACGAGCACGACCCCGTTGAGGTTCATGCCCCAGCGGCCCTGGAGGTGACCCGCGAGCGCCGCCGCGCGGGTCGTCCCGTAGCTCTCGCCGACGAGGAACTTGGGCGCGGACCAGCGCTTGTTGCGGGTCACGTAGAGCCGAATGAACTCGCCGACCGCGGCGGCGTCTTCGTCGAGCCCGTGAAACTGTTTGGGGCTCTCACCCTCGGCCGCGCGGCTGTAGCCCGTGCTCACGGGGTCGATGAACACCAGGTCGGTGAGGTCCAGCCACGACGCGTGGTTGGGGCCGTAGCGCGTCGGCACCTGGGGCGCCTGACCCTCGTCGCCCATGAGCACCCGCTGCGGCCCCAGCGCGCCGAGGTGCAACCACACGGACGACGAGCCCGGCCCGCCGTTGAAGGCGAAGGTCAGCGGTCGGTCGTCGGCGCCGCCCTCGAGGCGGTAGGCCACGTAGAACACCTCGGCCTTGACCTTCTCACCGTCGTGCAGGATCGGGAGCTTGCCCGCGGTGGCGGTGTAGCGCAGGGTCTGCCCGCCGAGCTCCAGGGTGTGGCTCGTGACCGCGGCGCTCTGGTCCGCGGCCGCCTCGGCCACCGCGGCCGGCGCCGCGGCCGACGCCGCGGGGCGGGAGGTCGGCGCGTCCTGGGCCGGGGCCAGGGCCGAGAGCAGGCAGAGCAGAGCGAGGGGGGCGAGGCGAGCGGGGTTCACGGAGGTCCTCCTGGCACCAGAGCGCGGGAGCCTACCACGGCCGCGGCGCCCCGGATCCGCGGAGACGGGCTCTGCGGGTCCACGCCCCGAGCGCTAGACTGCGGGCGGAGCGCGCGGGTGTTCGCCAATCGGTATCAGCTGCTGGGCGTCTTGGGGCAGGGGGGCTGCGGGATCGTACACCGCGCGCTCGACGTCGAGCAGCGCCGCGAGGTCGCGCTCAAGACCCTGCTCGCCCCCTACGACGTCGAAGACGCGCGGCGCTTCGAGCGCGAGGCGCGCGCGCTGCTGACCCTCGACCACCCGCACGTGATCCGGGCCCTCGACGTGGTCGCCGGCCCCCCGCCCGCCCTCGTCCTGCCCTTGATCGCGGGCGGCTCCCTGCAAGACCGGCTCGAGGCGGGCCCGCTGCCGATCGACGAGGTGCTGCGCCTGGGCCAGCGAATCGCCGAGGCTTTGGTCTACGTCCACAGCCGAGGGCTCCTGCACCGCGACCTCAAGCCGGCGAACGTGCTGCTCGACGAGGGGCGCCCGCTGCTCACCGACTTCGGGCTCGTGCTCGGCCCTCGGGGGCACTCGATCACGGCCACGGGCGAGGTGCTCGGGACCCCGGGCTACCTCGCCCCCGAGCAGGCGCTCGGCCAACCCGTGGGCCCTTGGACCGACGTCTACGGCTGCGGCGCCCTGCTCTACGCGCTGCTCGCCGGGCGCCCCCCCTTCCTCGCCGCGAGCGCGCTGCAGACCCTGCAGCAGGTCGTCGACCAGGCGCCTCCCTCGCTCCGCGCCGCGCGTCCCGAGGTGCCGGAGTGGCTGGAGCGGGTGGTCCTGCGCTGCTTGGCCAAGGCGCCCGCTCGCCGCTACGCGAGCGCCC
>JAGQRJ010000154.1 GCA_020425635.1 Planctomycetota bacterium
CTCGAGCTCCTCCTCGCTGGGCTCGGCCTCGTCGTCGCCGCTGGCCTCCTGGGCGGGCTCGGCCTCGCGCGCGTCGCTCGCCCCCTCGGGCCGGTAGCCCGAGCGCTCGAGCACGTCGAGGAGCTGCGCGTCGGTCAGCGCCCCCTGCTTGCGCAGCACGGCGAGCAGGTCGAGGCGCTCGCCTTCGCGCTGCCGATCGAGCTGGAAGTCGAGCGCGTCCATGAGCTGCTCGGAGGTCAGCACGTCGTGCTTGACCAGCCACTTCGCGAGCTCACGCTCGCTGCGCGGGGCGTCCGCTGGGCGCGGCGCGGGGGCCGCGGCCGCGGGCTGCGCGCTGCCGAGCACCCCGCGACGGATCTCCGCGGCCTTGGCGGGGGTCAGGTAGCGCAGGCGCTGGGCGACCGCGACCACGTCTGCGTGCTGGCCGCCGCGCTGCAGGCGGATCTGCTCCTCGAGGGTGTGCTTGACCTGGGCCGGGCTGAGCACGCCCCCCGTGATCAGCTGCGCGGTGAGCCGCCGCTCGTCGAGGCCGGTGACCGGCTCGAGCTCCGAGGGCTCGTCGGCCGGGATCTCCGCCGAGGCGTAGACGTCCTCGGCCACGAGCTCGCCCTCGTCGACCGACTCGGCGACGACGGGCTCCTCCTCCACCGACTCCGCGACGACGACCTCCTCCTCGCTGGGTTCGACGGCCTCCGCGACGATCGCGTGCTGGCCGTTGCCGTTGGGGGGGCGGTAGCCGGTGCGCTCGAGCACCTCGAGCACGCGCTCGTCGGAGAGCAGCTTGAGCCGCCGCGCGACCTGCAAAATGTCCAGGCGCTCGCCCCGCCGCTGGAGACGGATCTGCTCCTCGAGGGCGGTCTTCGCCTCGTCGGAGCTGATCACGCGTTCGGTGATCAGCCAGGCAGTGAGTCGACGCTCGTCCATGTGCAGTTCCCGAGAGCCCTGGGCTCAGCGCAGGTGGTGGCTCGCCTGAATGCTGGCCCGCAGGCGCACAAAGGGCAAGACCGCGTCTGCCATCCGCGTGTAATAACGCAACCCAGCCCGGGGCTGTTGGTTACGACTGTGTAACACCCGCGGGTTGGGCGCCTTTAAGTCCTTTGTTTCCTCTTCGCTAACGTCCGCTCACGCAGAGGCGGAAGCCGAGGTGGTCGTGCTTGAAGGTGGGCTCCGCCGCCCGCCGGGTGTGCAGGTCGCACTCGCGCAGCGGGTCCTGCCACGAGCCGCCGCGAAACACGCGCAGCCCCCCGGTCTGCGGGCCCTGAGGGTCGTTGAGGTCCTTGGGGTCGTAGCCCTCCGCGTAGCGGTCGGCGACCCACTCGTGCACGTTGCCCGCCATGTCGTAGAGGCCGTAGGGCAGCGAGGCGCCGGCGGGGAACGAGCCGACGGGGGTCGGGAAGGGGTAGCCGTCGTCGTGGACCACGGCCCAGCCCGCGCCGGTCGGCGCGGTGTTGGCGACCACCACCCCGGGGTCGGGGAGCTCGGGCCCCCACGGGTAGACGTAGTTGCGCACGCCGCCGGCGACGGCCTCCCACTCGGCCTCGGTCAGCAGCCGCAGCCCGGCCCACGCCGCGTAGGCCCGCGCGTCCTCGTGGCTGACGTTGTAGACCGGGTGCTGGGGGCTGGGCTCGAAGCTGCGAGCGCTGTCGAGGGTGATCCGCGGCGAGGGCTCGGCGCGCCCGGTCGCGGCGCAGAAGGCGCGGTACTGCCCCCAGGTCACCTCGTACTTGCCGACGAAGAGCGGCCGCGGGAGGCGAACCCGCCTGCGCGGAGCCTGGTCGGCGGTGTGATTGCGCCCCATGTCGAAGCCGGTGGGCGGCACATAGACCAGCTCGTAGCCGTCCTTGGCGTTGAAGAAGCTCCCCCCGCGCTGGGTCATGCCCTCGGGGGTCCAGGGCGGCGGCTCCTCGATGTCCGGGATCCGCTTGACCACCCGCGACAGCCGCAGCTCACCGCCGGTGTCGTCGGCGAGGCGCAGCTCGAACACGTTGTCGCCGAGGGCCAGGGGCCGCGAGGTGTCGAAGGCGCCGCGCTTCAGCGCGACGGCCTCGCCGTCGATCCAGAGCGAGGTCGCGTTGCGCACCTGCCCGCGGAACAGGACCCGGCTGGCCGGGGTCGTGAGCCCGACCGGAGGGTCCTCGAACTCGATCTCGGGCGGCGTCGGGTCGTAGTGGACGGTCAGGGTCCAGCGCTGCTCGAGGGGCGCTCCCCCGCTGGGGTGCACCCGAATCGGGATCTGGTTGAGCCCCTCGGCGAGGGGAACGCGCGCCTTGAACGCGCCGTCTTCGCCGACCTCCTGGCTCAGCTCGCCGAGCTGGACCTGCCCCGGCAGCGGGGGCACGAGCTGACCGCGGACCTCGACCTCGGGCTGCGCGACCCAGGCCCCCTCCTGCGGGCTCACGATCGTGAGCGTGACCCGGGCCTCGGGCGCAGGGATCCCTTCCACCGCGCGCGAGATCGTCTCGCGGCCCGCGTCCGACTCGGCGACGACCTCGAGCGAGTGGGCGCCGCTCGGCACCTCCACCGAGAAGCGGAACCCGGTGGGCACGCCCTGCAGCAGCTCGCCAGCGACCTCGCGCCCGTCGAGCAGCACGCGCAGCACGGCCGCGCCTCGCACCCGCCCCGTGACCTCGAGCGGGGAGCCCACGCTCCCCTCCGCGGGGCCGAGGAGGGTCAGCTCGAGCGCCCCGGTCGGGAGCGGGGGCGGAGCCGCGGCGCGCCAGCCCAGCGGGTCGAGGGCCACGAGCAGCGCGAGCAGCACGAGCGGGATCGCGACGAAGAGCGGCCAGGGCGGCGCCGGACGCGGATCACCCCCGAGCAGCACGTCGAGGGGGTTCCCCTCGGCCGGCTTGGACTCCGGGCGCACGAGCGACCCGGAGGCCGTGACCTGGGGGGCCGGGGACGCGCCCTCGCTGCGTGTCGCGCTGGGGGTGAGCGTCAGGCCGCTGAGCGCCTGGCGAAAGGCGCGCGCGTCGGGGTGCCGCTGCTCGCGCGCCTTGGCGAGGTTCTGCTCGATCGCCACCAGCAGCTGCCGCGGCGCGGTCGGACAGAGCGGGCCGAGCGGCGGAGGCTCGGCCGTGGCGAGCTTCCAGAGGTAGCCCTGGGCGGTGCTCGCCTCGAGGGGCGGCCGCCCCGCGAGGCACTCGTAGAGCACGGTGCTCAGCGCGTAGAGGTCGCTGCGCCCGTCGACCGGGTCTCCCGCCGCCTGCTCGGGGCTCATGTAGCGCAGCGTGCCGAGGGCCGTCCCGGTCTTGGTGATCCCCTCCTCGGCGCCGCCGCGGACCTCGTCGATCGCCTTCGCGATCCCGAAGTCGAGGATCCGCACCTGGGGCCCGCTGGGCGAGCCGGCGACCATGAGGTTCTCGGGCTTGAGGTCGCGGTGCACGATCCCGGCTGCCTGGGCCTCGACCAGGGCGTCGAGGACCTGGCGCGCGAGGGCCAGCACGTCGGCCGGCGCGAGGCGCCCCTCGCGCCTCAGGAGCGCGCGCAGCGTCTCCCCTGGCGCGAGGTCCATGGTCAGGTAGAGCGTGCCGTCTTCCTCGCTCCCGTAGTCGCGCACCTGCACGGCGCTCTTGTGCACGAAGGCCTGGGCCGCCGCGACCTCGCGCAGGAAGCGCCGGCGGGCCTCCGGCGTGCCGGCCCAGCGCGGGTGGAGCAGCTTGATCGCGACCTCGCGCCCGTCGACCTCCTGGCGCGCGCGGTAAACGGCGCCGAAGCCCCCGCGGCCCAGGCGCTCGAGCAGCGTGTACTTCCCGGCGAGGGTCTGCCCGTAGCGCTCGTCCTTGGGCAAGGCCGGGGGGTGCGCCTCGAGCCAGGCGCGCAGCTCGCCGGCGAAGGCCTCGACGGTCTGCGGGCGGCGGTCCGGATCCTTGGCCAGCGCGCGCAGGCAGAGCGCGCTGAGCTCGGGGTCGGCCTCGGGGTCACGCTCCGCCGGGGGGATCACGTCCTCCTCGACCACCGCGCGCAGCACCTCCATGACGCTGGGTCGCTCGAAGGGGCGATAGCGTGTGAGGAGCTGGTAGAGGCAGGCCCCCAGGCCGTAGACGTCGGTGCGCGCGTCCACGCGCTTGCTGTCGGAGACCTGCTCCGGCGCCATGTAGCACGGGCTGCCGAGCGCCTGGCCGGTCTGGGTCAGGCCTTCGTTCCCGAGCGCCTTGGAGACCCCGAAGTCGGTGAGCCGGGCGCGGCCCTCGGCGTCGAGGAGCACGTTGGCGGGCTTCACGTCGCGGTGGATTACGCCCCGCCCGTGGGCGTGGGTCAGCGCGTGCGAGACGTCGATCAGCGCCTGCACCCCACCCCGCAGGGTCGCGCGCCCCTCGTCGATCTGGTCGTCGAAGGTCTCTCCGAGCACGAGCTCCATGGCGCAGTAGGGGCGCCCCTCGGGGCTCAGCCCCGCGGCATAGATCGCCACGATCCCGGGGTGCCCCCCCAGCGCCTCGGCGAGCTCGACCTCACGCCGGAAGCGCTCGAGGTGCTCCTCGGGGAGTTCCCCCGCGAGGAGCTTCACCGCGCAGCGCTGGTCGCGCTCGCGGTCTTCGGCCTCGAACACCTCGGCCTGTCCGCCGCGGGCCAGCCGCCGGCGAAGCTCGAAGCGGGGACCCAGATCCGGCAGGTCGTCGTCCGCGCTGGTCATGCAGCAGATCTTACTGCCGGGGGCTCGTGTGTGTTCGCCGTCGGGTCCGCGGCCTCGGCCCCGGCCCTCGACATGGAGGTGACGAATCCCGCCGCGTCGCGATAGGATTCGGGGAGAGGGCGCGCGTGGGCTTACCGGACAAGGTCGGGGTGATCTCCGACCTGCACAGCAACTTCGAGGCGCTGAAGGTCGCGATCAACTGGCTCGACCGGCACGAGGTCAAGCACGTGATCTGCCTCGGGGACATCATTGGCTACAACGCCAACCCGGTGGAGGTCGCCTACCTGACCTGGGAGCGCTGCACGTTCTCGCTCAAGGGCAACCACGAGCGCTACGTCCTCGGCGAGCCCGCGCGGGGGGTCAAGGAGGAGAAGCTCGAGGTCATTCACTGGACCCGCGACCAGCTCAGCGAGGAGTACCTCGGCTGGCTGCGCTCGCTGCCCGACTACCACGTCTACGAGGACACCTTCCTCCTCGCCCACGGCTCCCCGCGAGACCCCGACGAGTACATCTTTCGCAAGAACGTGGTCTCCGGCAGCCTGCGCCACATGGAGGACTACTTCCCCGGGATCAAGATCTGCTTCTTCGGCCACAGCCACCTCCCGATGCTGATCGCCCGCGGCAAGATCGAGAGCCGCTTCGACACGACCCGCACGGTCGAGCTCGATCGCAACACGACCTACCTGATCAACCCGGGGAGTGTGGGCCAGCCCCGCGACGGGGTCGCCAAGACCGCGTTCGGGGTCATGGACCTCAAGCAGTGGCGCTTCACCTGGGTCCGCGAGGACTACGACCACGAGACCACCGCGCGCCGGATCCGCGAGGCCGGGCTCGACGCGACCCTCGCCACCCGGCTGGCCCGCGGCAAGTAGGCGCGAGCCCCGGCGCGGCGGGATCGGGTCGCCAGCCAGCTCGGCCTGCGCTATCCTCCCCGTGCTGCGGGAGGCTGGATGACCGAGGCGAGCGACGAGGGCCCGAAGGCCGCTGAAGGCGAGGCCGGAGCGCCCGGAGACATGGCGCAGGGCGGCGCCCCCGAGCCGACCCTCGGCGCGGGCACGCCGACCAAACCCGACGCCGAGCCCGCCGTGCTGAGCGAGGCCGAGGCGGCCTACTCGATCCAGGAGCTCATGCAGGAGGTCTCGCGGCGGAAGGTCGCCCTCGACGGCATGCCCGACGGGCCGCGCCCGCCCGACGGCACGAGCTACAAGCGCCGGACCTTCGTGGTCGACTTCCCCTTCCAGTTCTCCTACGTGGGGGTCTACCTCGCGACCTTCGCGCTCCTCGGGCTCGGCTTCGTCGCGCTGAACTTCGTGTTCCTCCGGATCATCGAGCGCGCCGCCCAGATCCAGCGTCAGGGGCTCTACGACCCCGAAGACGCGACCCTGCAGCTCGTGCTGCTGTTCAACTTCTGCTTCTTGATGCTGCTCCTGATCGGCATGGCGGTCTACGCGATCATTCAGAGCCACCGCGTGGCCGGTCCGGTCTACCGCTTCAAGCGGGCCATGGGCCAAATGCTCCGCCGCGACTACGACTGGTACCTCCGCCTGCGCAACAAGGACTACCTCAAGGACCTCGCCGAGCAGGTGAACGTGGTCAACGAGGCGCTCAAGGCCAAGGACGCGGTCCTCGCCGACGCGGCGCTGCGCCTCAACGAGCTCAGCGAGCACACGAACGACGCCGAGCTGGCCCAGCGGATCCAGGAGGTCGCGGCCGACCTGGGCGACGTGGTTTTGCCGGTCCCTGAGCAGCCTCCGGAGCTAACTCAGAAGAACAAATCGACTTAGCGATCCAACTCGACGGGAACCCGCCCAGGGGCAAGCGCGTCTGAGGGGAAAGGAAAGCCAGTGGAAGCCACGGGTCAACTGCAGGACGAAGTCCTCGTAGAAAGGTCCAAGGCCGGAGATCGCGACGCGTTCTCCGAGCTGGTCCTCAAGTATCAGGAACAGGTCCTGAACTTGGCCTACCGCCGGGTCGGAGATCGAGACATGGCCCTCGACATCGCGCAAGACAGCTTCCTCAAGGCCTACAAGGGCTTGCAGAAGTTCGAGGGGAAGAGCCAGTTCTTCACCTGGCTCTACCGGATCACACTCAACGAGGCTGCCACGGCCCTGCGGAAGGCGAGCCGGCGCCCGAACGCCTCGCTCAGCGCTCGCGACTCGGACCACGGCGGGATCGAGCCGGCGGCCGAGGGCTACGACCCCCAGGCCGCGCTGCAGAGCCAGGACGAGCAGGCGCTGGTGCAGCAGGCCCTGGCCCAGGTCGACGAAGAGTTCGCGGGCGCGGTGATCCTGCGGGATATCGAAGGCCTGAGCTACCAGGAGATCTCGCAGGTCCTCGACCTCCCCCTGGGGTCGGTGAAGTCCAAGATCCACCGCGGCCGCCTGGCCCTCAAGAACACCCTCAGCAAGGTCATGGAACGGCAGTGAACGAGCCGATCAGCGACTACACCGACTTCGGCGACGAGCTGAGCGAGGCCGAGCGCGAGGAGTTGCTCCGCGACCGCGGCGCCGTCGAGCAGGTCGTGCACCAACTCAAAGCGCTGCCGCGTCTCAGCGTGCCCAAGGACTTCCGCGCCCGGGTCATGGCGGGGGTGATCGCCGAGCCCGGGGTCGGCGCCGACGCTCGAGCCCCCGAGGAAGACGCCGACTGGGACCCCGATCAGGTGCTCGCCGAGAGCCCGGCCCTGCTGAGCGTGGTCGAGCGCCTGCGCGCCTTGCCGCGGCTCGCGGTCCCCCGCGGCTTCCTCTCGCGAATCCTGAGCGAGATCGACGAGGTCGAGCTCGAGCGCAAGCGCAGCGAGCACCGCGAGCGCCTGCAGCGGCGCGGCGGCGGCGGCTGGCGGGGCACCCTCCTCAACCTGAGTCAAGCCGCGGGCTTCCTGCTCCTGGTCGGCCTCGGCGCGACCTGGACCGCCCCCGAGCTGCACTCGATCACGACCCCGCGCGCCTTCCGAGCCCGCCCCTGGGAGCAAGGCACCCCCAGCACCTCGAGCCGGGACGAGGCCAGCGCAGGCGAGGCCGACAGCTTCGTCGCCCTCCCCGGCCCCCCCTACGACGCCGCGATCGAGCTGGCCGCGGGGGTCGACCTCGCCCAGGCCGGGCAAGCGGTCGGGCGAGTCGTGAACAGCTACGCCAACGGGGTCGAGGCCGTCCGCGCCGGCGGCGCCGACGCTGCTTGGGGCTGGGTGATCCAGGTCCGCGCCGACCGCACCGACGACCTGCTGCGCGCCCTCGAGGCGACCTCCGAGGTCCGCGTCGACGCCGAGGACCAGCGCGCCCTCATGCAGGCGAACCGCGAGCAAGACCTGATCGAGCTCAAGAACGGCGTGATCTACGTCGGCCGCGTACAGCGCCAGGGCCGCGAGGTCGTGCTCGAGAGCGGCGGCCTGGAGCGCCGCTTCCCCGCCCAGAACGTGCTCGACACCCGCTCCGCCGGCGACCTGCGCCGGGTGCGGATCGACCTGCGCAAGTAGGCGCGAAGATCCCTGCGCGGCGCGGAGCTCGCCTCCGCTCCCCGCAAGCCCTGCCGCTTGCGCGGCCGGGTCCAAGGCCGACACCGAGACCGACGCCGAGACCGGCACCGAGACCGACGCCGAGACCGAGACCGAGACCCCTCAGGGCACCAAGCCGGGTGCATGCCGGATACATAGGTAACGGTTCTTGCCGCGTACATGGGTGACAGATCCACCTGCTAGAGGTTCAGGCACGGAGGTGCCTGTGCCCTGGGGAGAGTCAGCTATGAGTGAATGTATGCGGTTTATCACTGAGCTACAGGACGGCGAGCGAATGCCTGCTCTCTGTAAGGAGTAAGTGCTCA
>JAGQRJ010000938.1 GCA_020425635.1 Planctomycetota bacterium
GCGACCGCGGCCAGGGCGGCGACGAAGGTCAGCCGCTGGGGCGCCGCGGGGGGGACGCCTCCGCGCGGGTCCGCCCGCGAGAGCTCGTCCAGGGCGCGCGCGAGGCCCGCGCCGTCGGGGAAGCGATCGCCGGGGTCCTTCTCCAGGCAGCACGCTACCAGGGCTGCGAGCTCCGGCCCCGCGGCCGGGCACAGCGCGCGTACGCTCGGCGGGCGAGCCTCGAGCTGCTGGGTCAAGAGCTGCAGCGGGGTGTGCCCCGTGAAGGGCAGCCGGCCGGTGAGCAGTTGGAACAGGATCACGCCCAGGGCGTAGACGTCGGTCGCCGGGGTCAGGCGCCCGGCCATGACCTGCTCGGGGGCCATGTAGGCGGGGGTGCCCACGACCGCGCCCGTCTGGGTCAGTCGGCTCATGGCCTCGCCCCCGGCGAGCCCCAGGTCGGCGATCTGCGGCGAGCCGCGGCGGTCGAGGAGCACGTTGGCGGGCTTGAGGTCGCGGTGCACGATCCCCAGGCGGTGCAGCTCGCCGGCCCCCTCCGCGAGCTGGCGAACCAGGCTCACGGCCCGCGCGGGGTCCCACAGCGGGTCCCGGGCCCAGGTCGAGGCCAGGGTCTCGCCCTCGACGAGCTCCATGACCAGGTAGGGCGTGGCGCGGGACTCGCCGGCGTCGAGGAAGCCGATCAAGAACGGGTGGTCTACTCCGGCGAGCAGGCGCGCCTCGCGCACCAGGCGCGCGCAATCCTCGGCCGAGGCCAGCCCCGGAGCGCAGAGCTTGAGCGCGACCTCGCGGCCGTGGCGGGGGCTCCAGGCCCGGTAGACCGTGCCCATGCCGCCTCGTCCGAGCACGGCGCGCAGCTCGTAGGGACCGACGGTCCCGAGGTCAGGTCGCGGGGCGGAGCTCACCCCTCTGTGATAGCCGCTCGCGGGCGAACGAACAGCGTCCATGACGGAGGGAGGGCGCGAGGGAACTTGCCTTCACTCGCTGGACGGCCTTCGTCCGCTCGTGCTAGCTTCGCTGCATGGGCAACTCGGGAACGAATCCACCTGAGTCCGAGGTCGGCGCGATCGACCCGGACGAGCCGCAGGACGCCGAAGGGCGCGTCAAGCGCAAGCGCAAGAAGAAGACCTCGCGCTTGCTCGACTCCGGCAGGTTCCTGGTCAAGTCCGGCGGCAAGCGGCTCAAGGACTCGAGCAAGTTCTTGGTCGACGGCGTGCGGGCGGCCCTCTCGGCCCCGGCGCCGCTCCGCGACCAGGTCTTCGACGGCTGGCGGGCCGGTCACTGCGAGCTCGAGCGGGTCCCGCTCGAGCTCGACGTCTTGATCAACCGCGCCCTCGGCGCGTGCACCGCGGCCTGCGCGGCCAACGAGGTCGACGCCCTGCGCCAGGGCGAGCCGGTCGAGCTGCCGCGGATCCCCCTCGACGGGGACCGGATCGAGGCCGTGCTCCAGACCCTGATCTTGCTCGCCATGGAGGCCTGCACCCGCAACATGCGGGTCGAGGTCCGCCTGCGTCGCGAGACCGGCGGGGTCAGCGTGCAGATCAGCTCGCCGCGCATGCTCGAGCTCTCCCCCGAGGAGGAGGAGACCCTCGACGTCGTGGGCGAGATCGTGCGCGCCCACGGCGGCGAGTTCGACTTCGAGCGCGGCCAGGGCACCTCGTTCCTCCTCGGCCTTCCCACCGCCTAGCCCAAGGCTGGCTCAGCGCGCAGGGCTGAGGAGTCCGAGTCCGAGTCCGACACCGAGTCCGAGGCCGAGACCGAGGCCGAGGCCGACACCGAGACCGACGCCGAGACCGAGACCGAGACCGACGCCGAGACCGAGCCCGACGCCGACTCCGAGCCCGACGCCGACACCGATCCTAAAAACCTCAGGCCACCAAGCCGTAGGGGCGGAGCTTGCCTCC
>JAGQRJ010000155.1 GCA_020425635.1 Planctomycetota bacterium
CCGGGGCGGCCTGGCCCGCGCTGAAGCGCGCTACTGCCGGAAGAACTTGAGGTAGAGCGCGGCGCCGACCGTCGCGATCGTAATCAGGATCAGCACGATCGAGACCACCACCAGCGCCTTCGACCCGCCAGCGGCCTCCCCGACCTCCAGCGGAGCCGGGTTGGACTCGCGGCGCGCGCTGGCGTCGGTGGACTTCTTCTTGGGTTTGGGCTCGCGCGGCGCCTGCGGCGGCGCGACGGCGTTGGAGCCGCTGGCCCCGAGCGGCGACTCGCCGCGCATGAGCCGCTCGACGTCGGCGACGACCGAGTCGGGGTGGCCGTAGCGGTCCTCGCGCAAGCGCGCGCAGAGGCCGTTGACGACCTGCGCGGCCTCGGGGGTCACCGTCGGCGCGTAGATCCGCACGTCGGGAATGTCCTCGTCGACGTGGCGCACGATCAGCTCGGCGGTGGTCACGCCCTCGTCGAGGGGCAGGCGCCCGGTGAGCATTTCCCACATGCACACGCCGAGGGCGAACAGGTCGGCGCGAATGTCGATGTCCTCGACGCCCAGGGCCTGCTCCGGAGCGAGGTAGGCGGGGGTGCCGAGCACGACGCCGGTCTGGGTCACGCGTGTGGTCCGCGCCAGGTGGCGCGCGATCCCGAGGTCGGTGAGCTTCGGCTGGAGGTCGTCGGTGAGCATGACGTTGGCGGGCTTGATGTCGCGGTGCACGAGCCCGTGCCGGGCGATGAACGAGAGCCCCTTGGCGATCCCGAGCACGATCGGGAGCACCTCGGGCTCGCTGAGGGTCCCGCCCTGGGCCTCGAGGAAGTCGGCGAGGGTCCCGCCGGAGACGTATTCCAGCGCGAGGTGGTGCAGGTTCTTGCCCTTGTCGTAGCCGCCGCCGACCACGCCGACCACGTTCGGGTGCCGCTCCTTGGGGGCCTCGACCACCTCACGGTGGAAGCGCTCGAGGTACTCCGGGTCCCGGGCCAGCTGCTTGCGAAGCACCTTCAGCGCGACCTTCTCGCCGGTCTCCTGGTGCTTGGCGAGGTAGACGTTGCCCGTGCTCCCGCGGCCGATCTTGCGCTTGACGCGGTATTCGCCGACGCGCCGGCGCTCCTCTTCGGCCCGCTTGCGCCGCTCGCGGCGGGCCTGGGGCGTGTCCTCCCCGGAGCCTTGCCCGACCCCCTCGTAGCTCTCGGCGAGGTCGCCGAACACGAGCATGGTCTCGGCCTCGTTCAGCTTCTCCATGCGCTCGCGCTCGGGGAGGGCGAGCACCGTGCCGAAGGCGAGGGTCTGGGTCTTGCTCTCGGGCACCGGGGGCAGCGCGTCCTTCAGCACCCGCTCCCCGGCGGGCGCCATGCGCTGGGGGTATTCGTCGGAGTCGCCGTCGTGAGACTCGGGCTTGGCCTTGGCGTAGGCGCGGAAGCCCAGCACGAGTGAGCCGCACTCGCCGCAGGGGTATTCCCTGCGCTTGCGCAGGAGCTCCTGAGGGATCGTCGCGCCGCAGGCGTCGCAGCGCACGGCCTCCAGGCGGTGCCCGCGGCGGAGGGTCTCTTCGACGGTCTTGGTCGCGACCCCCCCCTGGAGCAACAAGCGCGCGTAGGACACCGGCTTGCCTTCACGGACCGCGGACTGCAGCTGCCGGCTGATCTCGCGGTGCTCGTCCCGGCTCACTACCTTGAGGTAGACCGCGATTTGGCCCAAGCTTGCTGCGTCCATTGACATACGCATGCTTGTACCCCGGGGGGTCTCCGAGCGCCACCGCATGCCCCTGCCCGACCTTGGCCCGCGGCGCGCTCAATCGAGCAACCCGAGCAGGTCTGCGTAGCTCAGCCCGCGAAACTCTCGCAGCGCGAGCGGGTCGTAACGCACGAGACCGTGCCGCAGCTCCGCCGCGGGCTCCGCGGCCTCGCCCTCCTGCCTCCGCAGCGCCCAGACGTAGAGCGCGTCGAGGTACCAATGCAGGAACCCGCGGAGGTATCGCTCGTCCTCGACGCTGCGGGCGCCGCGAGAGGCTCCTGCGGCGACCGCGCCCAGCCAGGCCGCCTCGCGCTGAAGCCCGGGGAGCTCGCCCGCCTCCTGCTCGAGGACGAGCGGGCTGTGGGCGAGGGCCTCGAGCACCCGCGACCAGTCCCGGGGAGCGCCCGAG
>JAGQRJ010000939.1 GCA_020425635.1 Planctomycetota bacterium
CCCTCCGCGGCGGGTAGCCCCGGCGCGCGGCGGCCGGGCACGACCTTGCGATTCCAAACCAGGCCCCGGGTGTGTAAGTGCTCGGGGCCGGCCGGCTGGCTAGAGTCGGGGCAGGAGGGACCATGCTGATCGCCTGCCACGCCTGCGCGCGCCAATACGACGTGGGTGACCTCGAGCCGGGCCGCAAGATTCGCTGCGCCTGCGGGGAGCTGAACGTGATCCCCGAGCCGCAGGTCCGCGAGGCGCCCATGCAGCGCTGCGCCAGCTGTGGCGGCGAGCTCGCCGCGGGAGACACGCACTGCGGCTACTGCGACGCCGCGGTCACGATCCAGGACCGCGGCTGGGGCGAGTCGTGTCCGAGCTGCTACGCGCGCCTGGTGCGCGACGCCAAGTTCTGCAGCGCGTGCGGCACGGGGATCCAGGCTCAGACCGTGCGCAAGAGCCCCACCGACCAGCGCTGTCCGCGCTGCGAGGGCGCGCTCGCGGTGTGCGAGATCCCGGGCGGGCACTTCACCGAGTGCACGGGCTGCGGGGGCGTGTGGCTCGAGGAGGGCTCCTTCGAGCAGGTCACCGCGAAGCGAGACGAGAGCTCGGCGGTCACGACCTACTTCACGACCCCCGATCGGATCACGGCCGCCGCCAAGGCCGAGCGGGTGCGCGACGTGGCCTACCTCAAGTGCCCGACCTGCGGCGGGCTCATGAACCGCAAGAACTTCGCGCGCTGCTCAGGGGTGATCATCGATTGGTGCCGCGGCCACGGCTACTGGTTCGACGCCCACGAGCTCGAGCAGATCATGGAGTTCGTCTCCCGCGGGGGCCTGGACAAGGCCCGGTCCAAGCAGATCGAGGAGCAGAAGCTCGAGGTGCGCAAGGCCGAGGCGCAGGTGCGCCGGGCGCGGGCGCAGGCCGCGCGCAGCGGGCGGGGGTCTCCCATGGTCGTGGGAATGGGCCTGGGGACCCCGCGCGGCACGGGCGGACTCCTGGGCTACGTGCTCGGCGGGTTGCTCGGCGGGCTGTTCGACAGCTAGCCCTCGAGCTCGGCGGGGTCCTGACAGTAGTATTCGCGGAGCAGCGCGTAGAGCTCGGGGTGTCGGCGCCGGAGCTCGCCCGAGCGCTCGAAGAACGCCTCGGTCGCGACCGCGAAGAACTCCGCGGGGTGCTCGGCGCCGTAGGGGTCGAGCACCGTGGGGCGTCCGCGCTCGGCGGCGCGCTCGAGCGCCGCGAACTCGCGCGCGCACACCTCCGCCCAGGTCCGGTACATCGAGCGACGAGGCAGGGGGGGGAGCCCGTCGGCCTCGCCGCTGGCCTGGTCGAGCTGGTGGGCGAACTCGTGCAGGATCACGTTGTCGCCGTCTCGCGGGCCCACCGCGCCGGCGAGGCTCGCGTCCCAGGCGAGGACCACCGCGCCGCTGTCCCACGACTCGCCGTCGCGGAGGTCCTCCCCGGCGACCACGGTCCCGTCGGGGAGCTCCTCTTCGTCGGGCGTCACGTAGCCGCTCGGGTAGACGAGCACGCTCGACACGCGGGGGAAGTAGTCGGCCTCGCGGTGCAGGAGCAGGACGCACGCTTGGGCGGCGATCGTGACCCGCACCTCGTCGTCGAGCTCGAGCCCGCCGCAGCCTTCGAAGGACTTCTCGGCGAGGAACACGAGCACGTGGCCTTCGAGCTCTCTGCGGTCTGCCTCGGGGAGGCGCCGCACGAAGGGGACGTTGCGCTCGACGATCGCGACCCAGGAGGGGGGGAAGGGTTGCGCTCGCAGCCTGCGCCAGCGCCGCCGGCGCCACCAGCCGAGCACGGCTAGCGCCCGCGCAGGGCGTCGAGGTGCGCGTCGACCTCCGCCGCGCGCAGGGGCAGAGGCTCTGCCAGAGCCCACGCCGTGGCCCCCGCGCGCAGCAGGCCCTCGAGCGCGGGAGCCCGGGCCAGGCGCGCGGCGACGGTGGAGACGGCGTCGTGGGCGAGCGGGGTGTAGCGCAGGGCCCAGCGCGGGTCGTCGGCGTCGACCCCGAGCAGGCTCGCGTGGAGCATGGCGTGCAGGGACTCGCTCCAGGTCCACGTGAGGTCTTCGCGGTCGCGGACCGCGGCCGCGCGGGCGGCGCTGAGCGCGTAGAGCCCCTCCTGGCTGTCTCGCCAGCGCGCGTAGACGAAGGGCACGTCGACCTGACCCGCCTCGTGCGCGCCGTGGCGGGCGTCGTCGTCCTGGGCCTCGAGGGCCTCGAGGGCCGCGGCGAGGGCCAGCCGGTAGAGGCGGCTTTGGTAGCCCGCCAGGGCGCGCGCGTTGCGCGGCGCGAGGGCGACGGCGAGCAAGGCGCGCGTGACGGCCTCCCAGCCCCAGCTCGGGGCGAGGGCGAAGAACGCGTCGCTGCTCAGGGTCGGCGGAGGGTCCACGAGCGCCGCGCGCGCGCCCGGGTGGCCGAGGCTCGCAGCGGCCTCGAGGCCCGCGGCGCTGAGCTCGCCCGCGCGCTGGCGCGCGCGCAGCAGCTCCGCGGCGGCCCCCACGTCGCTGGGGTCCCGCCGCTCCAGGTCGCGCAAGTGTCCGTCGGCCATGACCTTCCACGCTATCCCAGAACCCCGACCAGAGTGGACGCTTTCCGTCGTGGAAACGTGGCGCCGTTCCAGGAACGGGAGCAATGGATCTGCGCCGTATCCACACGCCCGTCGCTGGCGAAGGGACTTAGCCGGGAGTGAATGGCCCCTGCGGTGGCATGGTGCTTGCGACTAGCTGCTCGAGAGACCCAGGCAAGACCTGTGAGAGAGAGACCCAACGTGAAGCTCCGTTACCTATCCCTGACACTCCTCGCCCTTTGTGCCACCGTCGCGCTCGCAGAACCCGAGGTCGGGATCAGCAGCGCGCAGACCTCGCAGATCGAATACGCCAAGGGGCACGCGCGCGACGCCCAGCTCCGCGACGAGATCGCGGCCGAGTTCGGCTCGGCCCTCGGCGGCGCGGGGGAGATCCGGCGCGTGAAGCTGGTGTTCGAGGGCGACGACCCGACCCCGATCGAGGTCAAGGGCGCGCTCTACGGGTGGGACAACCTCTTGATCGAGCGCTACCGCGTCGCCGACCTGGCCGAGGCGGTGCTCTTCTCCGAGCAAGACCGCGAGGAGAGCGACGCCCTGCGGATCATGGAGATCCGCGGCCGCGACCTGCTCGTGCTCTCGGGCGCCGCCGTCGAAGACACGGCCAAGGTGCTCAAGCTGCGCGAGCTGTGCTGGCCGAAGAGCGCCCAGAAGCGCGCCGACGCGATCGTGCGCCAGCTCGACCGCGACAACCTCTACTTCCGCGTGAGCAAGCAGGCGATCGAGGCTTCGCCCTTCCTGCAGAGCCACCCGGCCATGCAGCCGGGCATGATGCAACAGCTCGCCAACATGGGCGGCGGGACGCTGACCACCGAGGGCACCAAGCTCCGCCTCGACCTGGGCGACGCGATCATGACCCTCGACCAGGCGAGCGACTACACCGCGGCGGGCATGCACAGCGACGCCGACGGCGAGCGCGACATGAACGCCTTCGCCGCCGCGATCTTCGGCGGGCAGAGCGCCGGCCTCAGCGGGAGCCTGGGCGGCGCGTCGAGCCCGGGGGCGCCGGCGCAGGCCGCGGCCGACTCGCTCAGCCTCACCCAGAGCGACAGCGGTGACACGCTCGAGGTGCAGCAGGGCGGGAGCATTTCCTTGCGCCTGCGCGGCAACCCGAGCACCGGCTACCGCTGGAACGTCGGCGCCTTGCCGGCGGGGATCAGCCTGGTGAGCGAAGACTTCCAGGGCGCCGGCGCGGGCGGTCCGGTCGGCTCGGGCGGTGCCTTCGTGTTCGAGTTTTCGGCCGACGCGCTCGGCGACCAGGTGCTGAACCTCGACTACCGTCGCCCGTGGGAGGCCGCGGCCAACGCGGCGGAGTCGTTCTCGGTCACGATCCGGGTGGTCCAGGCGGCGGCCCCGGCGCCTGCCCCGGCGCCTGCCCCGGCGCCCGCGGCCCCGGACGAGCTGCGCCTGAGCCAGAGCGACGACGGCGACACCCTGCGGATCCAAGAGGGCGGCGCGGTGATCGTGCGCCTGCGCGGCAACCCGAGCACCGGCTATAGCTGGAACGTCGGCGCCTTGCCGGCGGGGATCAGCCTGGTGAGCGAAGACTTCCAGGGCGCCGGCGCGGGCGGCCCGGTCGGCTCGGGCGGCGCGTTCGTGTTCGAGTTCGCGGCCGACGAGGTCGGGTCCCACACCCTGAACCTCGCCTACTACCGCCCCTGGGAGTCGGCCTCGAGCGCGGCCGAGAGCTTCAGCGTCACGATCGAGGTCGTGAAGTAGCCCACGGCTCTGCGCTTCTGGACGAAGGGGTGCCTTTGGCACCCCTTCGTCTCGTGTGTGAGCGCGCGTTCCCTCGTGTGGCCTCGCAGGCCGATCCCGAACCCCGCGCTCACGGGCGCCTCCTCGCGACTACTCGCCGTCTTCCGCCGGCGGGTCCTCGGCGGAGGGCTCGGCGGGGTCGGGCTGACCGTAGAAGGCCTCGTCTTGCAGCTTCTCCGTGGGGTGCGCGCGGGCCCAGGCGTAGGCCTCCGCGGTCTCGCGCGCGGGGCCGCCGACGGGGATCCAGGCAGGGTAGGGCACCAGGTAGTCGAAGGTCATGACCAGGCGCCCGGGCCCGTAGTTCGCCGCGTCTTCCTCGAGCTTCCAGCGCACGCCGTCGGCGTGGGCGGCCGCGCCCCCGAGGCCCACCTCCCGGCTCACCCGCTCGAGGCGGGTGCAGTCGGCCTCGATCTTGTCGAGCACCCCCAGCCCGCGCGCGTCGATCACGAGGGTCGTCTCGACCGCCTGCAGGGGCACGATCAAGAGCGGGGCGAGCACGACGTTGGGGAAGGGCTTCCAGCGGTAGGAGATCTCCTCGAGCGCGGAGTAGGGGATCCACAGCGCCCGCGGACGGTAGACGCGAAAGTGGACCTGAAACCCCTGCTCGTTGCAGCGCAGGGGCGGGGGCTCGGGGGCGGGGCCTTCGGCGCGCGCGCTGGCCGTCATGTCCACGATCGCGGGGGGGTAGCCGAGCCCCAGGTCCGCGTCGGGGAGCGAGTCTGCGATCCGCTGGTAGACCTGCGCCCGCGCCGCGGGGTCGTCGGCCGCCGGCGGCGTCTCGACCACCGTGCGACACCCTGCGAACGCCAGACACACCACACCGAGCAGCGCCGCGCGCATGCACCCTCCTCAGGGCCTGCGGCCCGTCTCGGGGCTCAGTGTATCCGCCCAGCGGGGCCAAGCAGGGGGCCCGCGCGGAGGCGAGTGAACCGGATCGCGCGTCGGGAGTAATAGCCACCCACGCTCACCGGCGGAGACGAGGGGAGGGGTATGGACCCGCTACGTCGCTGGATCGCCTTCACGTGCCGGAAGAACCCGGCGTTTCCACTCTCGACGCTCTTGCTCGTGCTCGGGTTGTGGCTGCTCTCGGGCGAGGAAGAGGCCGACGCGGCCAACCTGCTCGGGATCGCGGCCGGGCTCGGGCTGCTCGGGGCCTTCCTCTCGATCTTGATCGGGCTCGCGGCCTTCGTGCTCTGGCCGCGCCGGGTGCACTACGAGACCGCCTCGGCCCTGCGCGTGTTCAGCGTGTTTCGCTACGCGCTGCCGTTCGTGGTCACCAGCTACGCGGTCGACGGCGGCGACCCGCTGGCGGCGCTCGGGCTAGGGCTCGTCGTCACCGCGTTCGTGGGCGCGAGCGGCGAGCTCGCCGTGCGCCGGATCGGGCTGCGCTTCGCGCGTTGGGAGCGGACCTACGACGTAGGGCTCTACGCGCTGGCCGCCCTGGGGCTGCCGCTCCTGGCCAACGCGCTCGCCTTCGAGACCGGCGACGGGCTCTCCTTCGGCGCGGCGCGCGGGGTCGCGGTCGGCGCGTGGTGGGCCCTCGCCGCCGCGCTGCTCCCCCTCGCCTTCGGGCTCGGCGCGATCGACCCGGCGGGGCCGCTGCGCAGCCGGC
>JAGQRJ010000940.1 GCA_020425635.1 Planctomycetota bacterium
CGTTTGCCCGCGCCGAGGCCCGCGCGCGGGAGCGCGTCGCCGCGGAGCCCGACGACCCAGACGCGCTGCTCGTGCTGGCGCGCGTCCTCGGCCTGCGCCTGAAGGACCGCGAGGCGCTCGAGGTCGCCGTGCACGGGCTCTCGGTGGCGGCCGATCGGGGTCCCTTCCTCGGCCTGCTGCACGTGATCCACACCCGCGCGGGGCAGCGCGAGGAAGCCCAGCGGATCCGCGCGCGCCTGGTCGCCGAGGCCCCCGACGGACCCGACGCCTGGCTCGCGCAAATGACCCGAACCGACGTGACCCTCGAGGAGCGCTGGGAGCAGCTCAAGGGGTGGGTCGCCGAGCGCCCCGACGAGCTGCGCGTGCACCTCAGCACCGTGTCCCAGGAGGCGGTGACCGGCGCGGGAGACGCCTGTTTCCGGGCCGCCCTCGAGCGCTTCCCCGAGGCGCAGGGGCTGCTGCGCTACTTCAGGCTCCAGGGGCTCTCGTGCAGCGACCCGGCGTCTGCCCTCGCCGCGCTGGCGCGCTGGTTTCCTGCGCGCGAGCAAGACCTCGACCTGCTCTGCCTGGAGGCGGAGCTCCTGCTCGCCCTCGATCAGCGCGCGGCGGCCCAGGCCCGCGCCGAGCTCGCCTGCCGCCTCGACCCGAGCTCCCTCCGCGCCTGGACCTGGCTGCTGACCTCCGTCAAGCGCCTGGGAGATCCGGCGCTCCTGCGGACCGCGGCGGAGCGCGCGCTGAACGCCGTCGCGCTCGAAGACCGCTGGAGGTTCGAGCACGAGCTCGGCTACCTCGCCCTCCGCGACCGGCGCAACGGAGACGCCCTCCGACACGCGCGCGCCATGGGGAGCGGGGCTCTCGTCCTCGGCGCGCGCGCCGCGCTCGAGGCGACCGCGCTCCGCTGCCTGGGCCGCGGCGAGGAGGCGCTGGAGGTGGTCGACGCCTGGACGCGGGCCGAGCCGCGCGACCCGCGGGCGTGGACCGAGCGCGCCAAGCACCTCAGCGCGGCCGGGCGGCACGCCGAGGTCGAGCCCTGCGCGGAGACCGCCGTCGACCTGGACCCGAGCCAGGGCGTCGCCTGGGAGCTGCTGGCGGGCGCCCGCTTCGGGCTCGGCGCCCGCGGGGAGCGGCTCGAGCGCCCCCTGCACGAGGCGCTGCGCCTGGGCGTGGACACCCCCGGACTGCGCCTCATGCTGGCCACGGTCGCCTTCGAAGCCGGGCGCTTCGCCGAGGCCCGGGCCCACGTCGACGCAGGGCGCGCAGCGCGTACTCCAGAGCCCGTGCTCGCGGACCTCGAGCTGCTCGACCGCCGGCTGCAGGCCAGGGGGCTTTGAGGCGACGGCCCGCGCCTACTTCGCCGCGGGGATCCAGCCGGCCTTGATCAGCGCCTCGCGGACGCGCGTCGCGACCAGCGCCTCCCCCGCGTCGCTGTGGTGGATCGGGCTCATGTAGTAGCTGACGTCGGTGGGGAAGTCGGGGGAGAGGTCGATCAGGAGCGCGCCCTCGTCCTTGGCGACGCGGCGGATCACCGCGTCGTGCTGCTTCAGCCCCTCGAGCAAGACCGAATACTCGAGGGGCCCCTTCTGCAGGTACCACTCCTCGATCTCCGGCACCTCGTCGGCGACCGACTGCTCGTAGGTCGGGCGAAAGGCGTGCGGGAAGGTGCACAGCGCGAGCCTCGCGCCCTGCTCGCGCGCGCGCCGCGCCAGGCGGCGCAGGTTCTTCTCGAAGGCCGCGACCCCCTCGGGCTTGAGCTCGACCTGCTTCTCGCGCAGCTTGTCGTAGGGGTCGCGGAGCTGCGAGCGCGCGAAGCGGAACACCGCGAAGTGGTCGAGGAACCCGCCGGGCGGCGGCCGATAGAGCTCCTCGACGTCGTCGACCTCGGCGTCGCGCAGATACTGCGCCTCGCCGTTGCTCATGAGGTCGTTGTAGTTGTGGTAGACGACCACCACGTCGGGCTCGAGGGCCCAGCCGCGGAGCTCGAGGTTGGTCAGGCTCGAGCGCAGGGTCCAGCCGGGGGTCCCCGCGTTGATCACCTCGCACGGGTGCCCGGCCTCGGTGAGCTGGGCCTGCAGGCGCAGGGGCCAGGTGTTGGCGTTGGTGCTGGTGTAGAGCCCGAAGGTCGTCGAGCCGCCCACGGTCAGCAGGCGCGGGGTGGCGCCCTTGGGCCCGATCTCGGGACCCCGGAAGCCCTGGCTGTTGACGTCGACCCGCCGGCCCTGGTCCGTGCGCTCGTAGCTCGCCCCCGGCGTCAAGATCACACCGCGGTAGGCGTCGAACTCGAGGGGCAAGCGCGGCTTGCGGTTCTTGCGCACGACCTCGCGGATCCGGAAGAAGCCCTCGGGCACACCGAACAAGACACCGAGGAGGACGACGCTGAAGGTCAGGCGCTTCTTGAGGCTCAGCTTGCGACGGGGCTTGCTCATGCGGCGCATGCTACACGGCGACGCGGGCCGACGTCGCCTGTGTTTTGCCCGGCGAGATCAGCCGCCGCGCTGGAGCTCGGACCAGCTCGGCCAGCGCTCGGGGTGGGGCGTCTCGACCGTGTGCACCTCCGCGCGCAGGGTCTCGCGCTCGAGGCGCACGGTCAGGCGCTCGCCGCTCGTGAGCAGCAGGTCGAACCACACCTCCGCGAGCCGGTCGTCGACCCGCTCGACCTCGGCGACCACCAGGGGCTCGGCGCCGGGCTCGAGCCGCAGCAGCACGGGCGCCAGCGCGCCCTCGGCGTCGACGTCGAGGCGCAGCTTGTGCAGCGGGCGGAGGAGCACCTTCTTCAGGCGCTTGGGGTTGGTCACGGGTGCTCCCGCACCGAGCGCTGGGCGCTCATGCGCCAGGGGGTGATCTGCCTTCGCGTCGCCATGTAGCGAGTGATAGCCCGCGCGGGATCCCTGAGCCAGCGGAGACTCGTCACCTCGCGCGGGCTAGCGCCCCTCCTCGGCGTCGAGGGCGCGCAGCGCGTCGTCGAGGGCGGGGCGGTGCTCCACGTCGACCAGGCCTCGGGCGGTGGAGAGGGCCTCCCTCGCCCCCGCCCGGTCGCCGAGCGCTCGCCGACACTGGCCGAGCTCGAACCAGAGCTCCGGGCCGAGGGCGTCGAGCTGCAGCCCCCGCTCCGCGAGGTCGAGCCCCACCTGCGGCTCCCCGAGGGCGCGCACGCGGGTCGCCAGGTCCGAGAGCGCGCTCGGAGCCAGCCCGGGCAAGCCCGACAGGCGCTCGAAGGCCTCGGCCCGCACGTCGTCGCCCAGCTCCGGCCAAAACGAGTTGACGAGCTGCTCCCAGCCGGTGCTCCGCGGGTGCTCGCGGAGGTAGCCGAGGAGCTGCGCCCGGGCTGCGGCCGGGTCGCTGGCGCCGCGGACCAGCACCCAGGTGAGCAGCGCGTCCTCCTCCTCGGGGAAGTCCCGCAGCAGAGCCTGGGCCTGGGCCGTCGCCGCGGTCATGCCTGCGCTGGAGAAGAGCAGGTAGAGCTCGGCGCTGCGCGCCGAGAACCCGCTGGCCCCCAGCGCGCGCAGGCGCCGAGCCAGCGCCTGGGCCTCGTCGTAGCGCGCCTGCTTGACCCGCGCCTGGAGCAAGTGCGCCAGGGCCTCGGCGTGCCGCGGGTCGAGGCTCAACACACGGCTCAGCGCGAGGACCGCGTCGGGGAGGCGCCCCCGGCGCCCCGCGACCCGTCCGAGCAGGAGCCACCCCTCGACCGACCGCGGCTCGCGCGCGAGCAGCGCGCGCGCGTAGACGTGCGCACGCGGGAGCTCGTACGCCTCGAAGGCCTCCGTGGCGAGACGCAGCAACGCCTCGGGCCCCTGGAGGAGCTGCTCCCCGCCGCTCCAGCCCTCCTGCTCGGCGAGGACCCCCGCCTGAGGCAAGGGCTCCTGGCCACGCGCCCGCGCGCAGCGAACCGCCACCTGAGCCAGCCCCACCGCCTCCGCGGCGCCGCCATGGGTCGCGTAGAGCGCGGCCAGGCAGGCCAGGGCCTCCGCGTTCCCCGGCTGCTGCGTCAGGGACCAGCCGAGGAGCCGCTGGGCGTGGGCGTAATAACCCTCGCGCGAGGAGAGCCGCGCGAGGAGGGTCAGGACGCAGGGATCCCGGCCGCCGACCTGCTCGAGCTCGGCCCCCCAACGCAGGACCTCTTCCGGAGAGCAGCGGGCCCGATCCTGGAGGGCGACCGAGAGCAGGCTGAAGCGCGAGAGCGTCGCGAGCAGCGGCCAGGGGTGCCCGAGGAGCGCCCGGGCGTCGTCCTCAGCGCGGGGGTCCCCGCTGGCCAGCAGGCGACAGCAGGCCTCGACCGCGGACAGCGCGTCGCTCTGGGGATACGCCGCGCGCCCGGCGCGCACCCACTCCAGGGCCCGCTCGGGCTCGCCGGATTGCGCGTATCTCGCCGCGATCGAAGCGGCGCCCCGCTCGTCTGGGAAGGTCGTCCAGGCGGCCTCCGCGGCGAGCCCGAAGTCCTCGAGCTCGCCCGCTCGATACGCGGCCTCGACCCGCAGGACCCAGGCCCGAGGGTTGCCCGGCTCGGACTCGGCGAAGCGCTTGGCCAGCGCCCAGGCGCTCGGTCCGTCCTCCTGCGCCTGCGCGAGCTCGCAACGAGCGAACAGCGCCTGGGGGAGGGTCGGGTCGTGCTCGAGCACGAAGTCGAGGTCCTCCTGCGCCAGCTCGGGCCGAACCCCGAGCGCGCCCAGGAGGTCGGCGCGCGCCAGGTGCAGGGTGAGCACGAAGGGCTCGCGCGCGCAGAGCTCCGTGAGCAGCTCGAGCGCGCGGAGCGGCTGGCCGTCGCGACGAGCGACGCAGAGCACCGCGTGGAGCTTGCCGAGCTCCACGCTGTCCGGGTGCAGGCCCCGCTCCCGCTCGACCTCCTCGCACACCGCGTCGAGCGCAGCCCCGGACTGGAACCAGTGCGCGAGGTAGTTCGCCGCGTTCAGGGGAAGCGGCTCGAGCTCCTTCCCGCGGCGGAGCGCCGCCAGGCCGGCGGAGTCGTCGCCCTGGGCCAGGCAGACCTCTCCATACAGGATCCAGGCGTCGGGCTCCTCCGGCGCCCGGGCGAGCACCTCCTCCAGCCTGCGTCGCGCGTCGTCGGACTCGCCGCAGCGGAGCTCGAGCCTGGCGGCGGCGACCTCGACGTCGGGGGCGTCGCCCCAACGCCCCCGCGCCTCCTCCAGCCGGGCCGCCGCCTCCGCGGGGTCGCCGCGCTCGGCGAGCATGTGAATCAGGGCGACGCCCCCCCCGCGGTGATCCGGCGCGAGCTCGAGCACCCGACGAAAGCAGGTGAAGGCGAGGTCGTGCCGCCCCTCGAGGGCCGCGGTGCGCGCGAGGCCAAGCCAAGGCTCGGGCGCCTCGGGGTCGTCGTCGCGAGCCGCGGCGAAGCGTTCCCAGGCCTCGCGGTAGCGCTCGGCGCGCAGGGCCTCGCCAGCCTGCGCCAG
>JAGQRJ010000941.1 GCA_020425635.1 Planctomycetota bacterium
CGTTGGAGGCGCTGGCCCGCAGGCGGAAGCGGGTGAGCCTGCGCACGACCCCGTTGGTCGCTTGCGCGCCCGCGCTGAGGATCGCGTCGCGCTCCGCGGGGCTGAGCTTGCGGGTGTCGATCAGCGACTCGTCTATGTAGTCGACGGCGGGCGCGAGCTCCTCTTTGATCCGCCCCTCGTCGAGCGCCGCGCGCAGCACGACGTCCGCGTTCACGCCGCGCTCGCGGGTCTGGGCGCGGCTCACGCGGACCCACACCGTGTTTCCGCGCTCGCGCTCGACCTCGATCCGCACGCGGCCGCTGAGTCGGTAGTAGCCGCCGACCCGCACCGCGGCCTCCAGCCCCACCGGCGAGGCGCCGCTGGAGAACCCGTACTGGAGGTTGCCCGAGACCGCCACGTGGCCGCGGCCTTCGAGCACGCGGCGCGCGCCCGGCCGCATGGCCAGGGCGTCGGACGCGGAGAGGGGGAGGTCGAAGCTGCGCACCGACATGCCCTTGAAGGCCTCGGCGATCGCGCTCCCGGTGCTGAGCCCGGGGCCCGGGGCGCGGTAGAAGTCGACCACGGTGTAGTCGATCCGCGCCCCCGCCTCGAAGCCGACGCCCAGCGAGACCTCACCCAGCGGCACCGTGGTGCCCGCGTTGACCCGCGCGCCGCCGTGGATCGTGCTCTCCAGCCACACCCGGCTGGGGTCGTCGGCCCGCGCTTCGGCTTGGGCGGGGGAATACTCCGCCGGGGGGATCAGGCGGACCTCGCCGCCGACGCCCACGTGCAGGTAGTCGCCGAGGCGCACCTTCTGGTCAATGCTGATCCCGCTGCGCAGCTCGTCGGCCAGCTTGTCCTTGATCGCGACCAGGACGCCGCGCCCCGAGCGGCCCTCGGACTCCTCCGCGGCCTGCGCCGCTCCGCGACGGGCCTGGCCGTCGCCGCGGGTCGAGCGCTCGCTCAGCTCGAGCGCTCCGCGCGCCCCCAAGCGGAGCTCGATCGTCACCGGCCCGTCGGCGTCGCTGCCGTTGAGCGCGTCTTCGGCTCCGTCCTGGCCGTCGAGCTCGGCCTCGAGCACGCTGTCGACCACGCGGCCCCGCCCCACCTGGACCTCGGTCCGGTTGCGGTAGCGGGCGGTGCGGCGCACGAAGACGCCGTCGTCCTCGGGGCGCAGCTCCAGGGTCACGCGGTAGTCGCCGCGCTGGGAGTCGGTGCCCACCAGCTCATGGCTCCCGGCGAGGGCCGCCGCCGCAGGCCGGAGGTAGCCGGCGTGGACGAAGCGTCCCTCGCCGATCCGGGCCCACTCGCCCTGGCGTTCGAGGACCTCGACGCGGCTGCCGAGGGGCAACGCCTCCAGTCGCGCGCCGTCGGGTGCGTCCCGCACGACGAGCCCGCTGGGGGCCGTCACCTCGAAGGTTCGGGGGAGCTCGTCGCCCAGGGCGCGGGGTGCGCCCAGGGCCAGGGACAGGAGCAGGAGCAGGGGCGCACACGATCGTTTCATGCAGCCCAGGTGTGCAATCCCGGCGCCAAGGCCTAACCCCCACGTGGGCAGGGGCCCGTTCAGGCTGGACGCCCACCCGTGGCGAGGGCGTCCCGGGCTGGGTCGATCGGGCGCTGAGTTTGGCCCGGTCGACGCTTGGCGCGCCCGCGCGAGGTTCCCGGGAATCTGGGAACTTCGACCGCCCCCTGAGCGACTAGGTCCTGCACACACGGGTGATCGGCGAGCGGGTGCCGTGCTGGGTGTCGGCTTCCTGGCGCGTCACCGCTCGCCGAGAGGTCCGAGACCCCCCGCGCTGTGGGTCGACCCGGAGCGCAAGGGGTGTCGTACCTCCCGCGCTCTGGGTCGACCCCCTCGCTCGACGTTCATTGGGGTTGGCCCAGGCTCCCCAGAGCACCCAAGGTCTGCTGCATGGTCTGCCGATAGCGGACGAGCGCGCGGCGGCCGCGGGCCGCGTAGCACCAGGCCCTCAGCTCGGCTTGAGCTTCAGGACGTAGGTTCGCCAGTCCGCTTCCAGGGACTTGGCCGGCACGTCGCCAAACACGCGGCGGTTGAGCGCCTCCTGGGGGTCGCCGGCGCGGAGGCCTTGGAGATACGCGCGCAGCCGGTCTCGGCCTTGGCTGCTCGAGGCCAGGTAGTGCACGAAGGACCACGCTTGGGCGTAGTTCAAGCCCGGGTGGGAGCTCATGAAGCCGGCGTGGTCGGCCGAGATCAGGCGCTTGACCTGCCACGGTTCGTAGTAGCCCTCGCCCGTGAGTGCGTCGCGAATGTTCGCGAGACGACTCGCCCCGGTCATTGCGGGCACGAGCCCGTAGGTCAGGCTCGAGCGACCGATCCGGCAGTGCCCGAAGTACTCGGCCAGGCCTTCGTTGAACCACGGCGGGGCGTCGCGCACGTAGACGTGCAGCCACTGGTGAAAGGTCTCGTGCATGAGCGTGTCTTGAGTCTCGAGCGACAGCTCGCCGGGTTTGGGCTCGCCCTCCTCGTAGAACACGAGCACACGGTAGTAGGGCAGGTAGTAGCCCAGCGTGTTCTCGGTGCTCCCGACCTCGAGCCGCCGTGAGAACGCCGCGAAGTCGGCGGAGTCGGTGAACAGATAGACCGTCGGCACGATCTCGCACGGTCGATCGATCCCGAACAGCTTGTCGTAGGCGGCGTAGGCCTTGTCCATGGTCTGCGCGAGCATTTGCAGGGCGAGGTGCTTCTTGCGCGTGCGCTCGAGCAGGGTCTCTCGGGCGCGCGGCGACGCCTCGGCGAGCTTGCGCTCGAGGTCCTCGAGGGCCTGGTGGGTCAGCCCCAGGTCGGTCATGACCCGGTAGTGGGCCTTGGGGGTCACGCGCTCCAGCGCCTGCGCCGCCAGGGGGTAGGTGCGCGCGAAGGGCCCCAGGACGAGGGTCCGCAAGGTCGGGTCGACGTCGTCGGGGTTCGCGAGCATGTCCGCGCGGACCTCGTCGAAGCGTCCAATGAACATGCCGCTGCGCAGGTAGGTGTCGCGGAGCCACGTGTCGACGCGGATCGCTGGGCGGAGCAGCCCGTAGGCCTCGGTGAAGCGGCCTTCGCGGAACGCGACGAGGCCGCGGACCGCCCCCGCGAGGGGGTCCTTCGCCGCGTCGAGCGCGTCGCTGTAGCGGACCAGGTCCGGGTCCTTCTCTGCGGCGAACGCGAGCAGGGCGTTCTCGAAGGCCGTCGAGCGCGCGACCTCGGCCTCGAGCTCGCTCGCCTGGCCCGCGCCGGCCTGGGACTCGCCGCCGTCTTGGGGAGGGGGGGGAGCGTCGGCTGTGGGGGGCGGCGGCTCCACGGCGAGGTCGCTCGCGGGCGGGTCGGAGGCCTTGGGCAAGGGCAGCGCCGGCTCCTTGAACTCGCGCGCGAAGTCCCGGTCTGGAAGCGGGTCGGGCTGAACCGGTCCCGGCGCGTCAGGCAGGGTGGCCGTCGACGGAAGCGGCTCCGGGGTTTCGTCCGGCTCGGAGGCGAGGGGGTCGGGGTCGTCGCTTTCCTCCTGCGCGTCCGAGCCAGGCTGGGGGCCTGCTGGGCTGGGGTCAGGCTCTGGCGTGGCCTCGGGGTCCACCTTGGGCGCGCCCCCGCTGCGGCGCTCGATCTCGGCGGCAAAGTCCGCGCGGAGCGCCTCGAGCTCCGGGAGGGCGTCCGCGGCGTCAGGCTCTCGGGTCCACTCCGCGATCAAGACGTCGAGCTCGTTCAGGGCCCGCTGCCCCTGGCCCCGCTCCAGGCGGGCGAACAGCGCGGGTCGCAAGGCGCGCGCGCGCGCGTGGTACTGCTCCGGGC
>JAGQRJ010000156.1 GCA_020425635.1 Planctomycetota bacterium
ACTCGGCGCTCGAACCAGCGAGGTCACGTGGCGAAGAAGAAGGCGCAAGAGAGCTATCCGCTCGAGCGCGTGCGGAACATCGGGATCGTCGCCCACGTCGACGCGGGCAAGACCACGACCACCGAACAGATCAACTACTACACCGGCGCCATGCACCGGATCGGCACCGTCGACGACGGGAACACCGTCACCGACTACATGGCCCAGGAGCAGGAGCGCGGGATCACGATCGTCTCCGCGAACGTGACCGTGCACTGGACGCCCGCGACCGGGGTCCAGCACCGGATCAACCTGATCGACACGCCAGGGCACATCGACTTCACCGCCGAGGTCGAGCGCGCGCTGCGCGTGCTCGACGGGGCGGTCGGCGTGTTCTGTGGGGTGGCGGGTGTCCAGGCGCAGTCGTCGACGGTTTGGCGCCAGGCCGGCACCTACGGCGTGCCGCGGATCGCCTACGTCAACAAGCTCGACCGCACCGGCGCGAACTTCTACGACGTGCTCACCGACCTCAAGGAGCGCCTGGAGATGCTCCCGATCCCGGTCCAGATTCCGATCGGTGAGGAGAAGGACTTCAACGGGATCGTCGACCTGATCACCCAGCGCGCCTGGACCTGGGACGACGGGGACCCGCCCCCGCCGCCGGTGGAGGGCGACGTGCCCGAGGAGGTCCAGGACGAGGTGGCGCTCTACCGCGAACAAATGATCGAGCGGATCGCCGAGCTCGACGACGAGGTCGCGACCGCGTTCCTCGAGGAGCGCGAGCTGACTCCGGAGCTGCTCCGAGCCGGGCTGCGCAGGATCACGATCGCCTGCAAGGGCTACCCCGTGCTCTGCGGCTCCTCGTTCAAGCACAAGGGCGTGCAGCCCTTGCTCGACGCGGTCTGCCACTACCTCCCCGCGCCCACCGACCGCCCGCCGATCGAGGGGCGCGCCCCGAAGGGCAAGGGCAAGCGGCGCAAGGACGACGACCAGGACGCCTGGGAGCCCGCGAGCCGCGCACCCAGCCTCGACGAGCCGTTCTGCGCGCTGGCCTTCAAGACCGTGTCGAGCAAGACCAACGACCTGACCTACCTCCGGATCTACTCGGGCACGGCCGACCGCAGCTGTCAGCTCCTGAACCCGCGCACCGGGAAGAAGGAGCGCCTCGGCGGCGGGATCTACCGCCTGACGGCCAACCGCAAGGAGCCCCTCGACGAGGCCTCGGTCGGCGACATGGTCGGCGTCGTCGGGCTGCGCTACACGCGCACCGGCGACACACTCTGCGACGCGCAGAGCCCGATCCTGCTCGAGACGATCGGGTTCCCCTTCCCGGTGGTCTCCCGCGCCGTCGAGCCCAAGTCCACCAAGGACAAGGACGACCTGCGCCTGGCCCTCGAGCGCTTGAGCAAGGACGACCCGACCCTGACGGTGAGCTTCCCCGAAGACAACGACTCGGGGCAGACGGTGATCAGCGGCATGGGCGAGCTGCACCTCGAGGTGGTCACCCGCCGCCTGCAGGACGACTGGAAGGTCGAGGCCAAGGTCGGCAAGCCGCGGGTCTCCTACAAGCAGACCGTCGCGGGTCCGGGCAAGGGGAGCTTCGTCTACGACCGCGAGCAGGGCGACAAGCGCGTGTTCGCGGGGATCGACCTGGAGGTCACGCCGACGCCGAAGGCGGGCAAGCTGAGCGTCGTCTTCGCCTGCCCGGCGGACCTCGTGCCCGCCGACTACCAGCTCGCGATCGAGGACGCGCTGCGGGCCAAGGCCAGCGGGGTCGGCGACTGGGGTGACCCGCTGATCGACGTGCAGATCAAGGTCGTGGGCGGGAAGTACGAGCCCGAGCTGAGCAACGAGGCCGCGTTCTGCGCCGCCGCGAGCTTCGCCCTCGAGAAGGCCCTCGAAGACGCGGGCTTGATCTCCCTCGAGCCGGTCATGACGCTCACCGTCGAGACCCCCGAGGACATGCTCGGCAACGTGCAGCAAGACCTGCAAATGCGCCGGGCGCAGATCCTGAGCATGAGCCCGGTCAAGGACCGCCTGCGCGTGGTCGCCGCGGTCCCCATGGCCGAGACCTTCGGCTACTCGAGCGACATTCGCTCGCGCACCGGCGGGCAGGCCGACTTCACCCTCGAGCCGCGCGAGTACGAGGTCGTGCCCGAGGGCAAGCGGCCCAAGCTGTTCTAGCGCGCCCCGCCCAGCGCTTCGCGCAGGGCCTGGAACCCGGGGTGCTCGCGCAGCGGGGCGAGGGAGGGCTTGAGCAGCTCGCGCGGGTCTCGCCCGCCGCGCTCGCGCCAGGCCTCGAGGAAGGCGACCGCCTCGTCGAGCTCCCCGACCTGGGCGGCGACCTCGGCGGCGAGGAAGGCGTTGCTGGTCTGGGGCTCGAGCTCGTTGGAGCGCCGCAGGTGGGGGAGCGCGGCGGGGTAGTCGCGCTTGGCGCACAGGGCCTGGGCGACGGCGAAGTGCGCGAGCCCGCCCTCGCCGTCGAGCAAGCGCCGCAGTCGCGCGGGGACCTTGGCGCCGTGCGCCTCGATCGTGGCCAGCACCTGCTCGTGCTGGCCCGTGCGGCGATATGCGCGCAAGAGCAGGATCACCGCCTCGGGGGGCAGGGGCTGGCCCCCCGCGCCCCCGAGCTCCAGCGCGCGCTCGAGGTCTGCGATCGCCTCGGCCGGGCGCCCTGCCTCCAGGCGAAACTGCGCGCGAAACAGCCACAGCTGCCCGTTGCCTGGTTCGCCCTCGATCCCGCGGTTCAGGGCCTCGACCGCGCCGGCCCTGTCGCCGAGGGCCTCGCGCACGCCGGCGAGGTTGGCCCAGGCGCTGCCGAGGGTCGGGTCGCGGCGGAGGGCCTCGTCGAGGTCGGCGCGCGCGCCCTCGAGCTGGCCGAGCTGCATGCGGGCGAAGGCGCGGTTGGCCCAGTTCTGCGCGGCCTCCGGGCTGCGCTCGAGCGCGACCTCGAAGTCGGCGAGGGCCTCCTCGGGGTGCCCGCTGTTGATCAGCACCGAGCCCCGGCCCTCGTAGGCGTCGCCGCCGACGCTCCCGTCGTCGCACTCGATCGCGGCGCTGAAGCTGGCCAGCGCCTCCTCGGTGCGCCCGAGCCCTTGATAGCTGGCGCCGAGGGTCATGTGGGCCATGCAGTTCGTCGGCTCGCGCGCGAGCGCCTCGCGCAGCACGGGGAGCACGGCCTCGAAGCGCCCGAGGCGAAACAAGACATGGCCGAGGTTGACCACGTCCAGGGACTCGGCCGGGTCGCTGAGCTCCGCGGCGCGCTGGGAATACTCGAGCGCCTCCTCGTAACGCTCCTGGCCGAGGAGGGCCGCCGCGACCCCGCGCACCGCGCTCCCCTCGTCGGGCTCGAGCGCCAGGGCGCGGCGAAACGCGGCCTCCGCCGCCGCGGGGTCGTCGGGCAGGGTCACGTAGCCCAGCGCGTGCCAGGCCTCCCACAGGTGGGGAGCGGCCTCGGTCAGCGACCCGAGCAGCTCGCGGGCCTCCGCAGGGCGTCCGTCTTCGTTGGCGACCAGCGCCTGGCCGATCGCGGCGAAGGGGCTCGCGCCGCTCCCGACCCCCGCGGCGCGGGCGTAGTAGTCGCGCGCCCGCTCGCGGTAGCTCGCGGCCTCCGGGTGTCGCGGGCTCACCCGGTGCTGGTAGACCCGGCCGACCTGCACGAGCCAGTGGGCGTTGCGCGGCTGCTGCTCCAGGGCGCGCTGCATGGCCTCGAGGGCGCGCTCGACGTCGAAGCAGCGCAGGTAGGCCTGCCCCAGGGCGAAGCGGGCCTCGGCGAACTCGGGGTCGATCGCGATCGCCTCCTGCAGCGCGGGCAGGGCCTGCGAGGAGATCGTCGCGACGTCGAGCCTTCGCCGGAGCAGGTCCATGCCCGTGAGGTAGGGGACCGTGGCCCGCTCGCGGCGCTGGAGGCGCGCGAGCTCGTCGGCCTGGACCCGTCCGCGATACACGGCGAGGGAGGCTCCCGCGAGGCTGGCCACGATCAGGCCGGTCAGCGCCGTCGCCACGAGCAGGCTGTGGCGGCGGGCCCACTTGCGCAGGCGCAGGCGCAGCGGCTCGCGGAAGGCCGAGACCGCGCGGCCCTCTTGGAACGCGCGCACGTCCTCGAGCAGCGCCTCGACGCTCGCGTAGCGCCCCGTCTTCGACTTGGTCAGGGCCTTGAGCGCGATCGCGGCCAGCTCGGGCGGGATCGCGCGGGCGGGCGCGCGCTTGCGCGGGTCCTGGGGGGCCTCGCTCTGGATCGCGTCGAGCAGCCCTTGCCCCTTGGCGCCCGTGAACGGGCGGGTGAGGGTCAAGAGCTCGTAGAGCAGCGCGCCCAGGGCGTACACGTCGGTCTGGGCGTCGACCTCGGCGACGTGGCCGGCCGCCTGCTCGGGGGCCATGTAGGCCGGGGTCCCCACCACGAGGCCCTCCTGGCTGACCACGCTCTCGCCCACCGCGCCCGAGGTCGCGGCGCTGGGGTCGTCGCGTTCGCCGATCCGCTTGGCGAGGCCGAAGTCGGTGAGGAACACCTGGCCGAAGCGCCCCAGCATGACGTTCGCGGGTTTGATGTCCCGGTGAATGATCCCCTGGGCGTGCGCGTAGCTCAGCGCCTGGCCGACCGCGACCACGACCTCGAGCACCCGGGCCTGGCCCAGCTCCTTCGCGCCGCGCACCGCGTCCTCGAGCTCTGCGCGCAGGCTGCGCCCTTCGACCAGGCGCATGGTGAGGCTCACGCTGCCGTCTGCGCCGTCCTCGCTGTCGTAGACCGGGACGATGTTCGGGTGTTCGAGCTGCGCCGCGAGGCGCGCCTCGCGGCGGAAGCGCGCCACGAGCGCGCGGTCGTCGCTGAGCGCGGTCTTGACCGCCACCCGCCGGCCGAGCTGGGTGTCTTCGACCTCCCACACGGCCCCCATGCCTCCGCGCCCGAGCTCGCGCAGCGGGCGGTAGCGTTGGCCCAGCTCGGGGCCCGCCGCCTCCTCGCGCTCGCGCTCGTGCTCGTGACGGCGGAGGCGTTGCCGCAGTCTCGTGCGCAGCCCCGCTTCCTCCGCCGGCGAGCCGAGGTCCACGGTCTCGTCCTCAGGGCCCGAAGGGGCCGGCGACTCCGGCTCGTCCACGGCGTCGGTCATGCCGCGAGCTTACTGCATCGCGCCCGCCCCGGCGCCCGCGCGCTGCGCCAGCTCCGCCCCCGGGGTGCCAAGATGACCGCCCGCGCGGAGTAGGTATGGTTAAGGCCTTCCAGCGGCGATGCTTAGCACCCCCGCAGGCCGGGCGCAGAGGCTCTCCCGGATTTTGGAAGGGGGCCGCCGAAGCCGCGCAAATCTCTTTGGTTTGGCGGTTGACCCCGACGCCTGTTGGGCTTAACCTCTGCCGTTCGTGGTTGGTGATCGCGCGTGGGCAGTCTGCCTACGGACCTTTCGCAAGCCATCAGTGACGGATAACCATTTCGAGCGCTCGTCGCTCACAACGGCCCGCAGGGGCCACTCAGGCGCGCTTGGTGCCTTTGCACCAAGCCGCGTGAAGGTCGACTGACATGGAACGCATTCGCATTCGCATGGAGGCCTACGACCACGAGACCTTGGACAGGTCTGCCGTGGAGTTGGTCAACAAGGCGCGCGCCACTGGTGCCAAGGTCGCAGGGCCGATTCCCCTCCCCACCCGGATCGAGCGCTACACGGTCCTCCGCTCGCCCCACGTGGACAAGAAGTCCCGTGAGCAGTTCGAGATGCGGACCCACAAGCGCCTCATCGACATCACCGACGCCACCGCGAGCACGGTCAACGAGATCACCCTCGTGACCCTGCCTGCCGGCGTGCACATCACGGTTAAGGCGTAAGCGAGGTCAGCATGCTCTCCACGCTCTTGGGTAAGAAGATCGGCATGAGCCAGGTCTGGGACGAGACCGGCATCTGCCACCCCGTCACCGTCATTCAAGCTGGACCCTGCACCGTGGTGCAGGTGAAGAGCAAGGACGGCAAGGACGGCTACGACGCCGTGCAGCTCGGCTTCGAGGAGCTCCCCAACCGCAACGACGGCAAGGGTGACCCCCGCGGGACCAAGCCGCTCGTCGGGCACTACAAGCGCCACGGCGTGCAGCCGCACCGCCGCATGAGCGAGGTCCGCCTCGCCGCCGGCGAGTCGGCGCCCGAGACCGGGAGCGTCGTGACCGTCGAGGTCTTCGGCGACGTCAAGAAGGTCGACGTGCAGGGCACCTCGAAGGGTCGGGGCTTCCAGGGCGTGATCAAGCGCCACAACTTCAACCGCGGCCCCAAGACCCACGGCTCGAAGAACTATCGCGAGCCTGGTTCGACCGGCGCGGGCACCACGCCCGCGCGGGTGATCCCCGGGAAGCGCATGCCTGGCCACATGGGTGCGGTCAAGCGCACCGTGCGCAACCTCAAGGTCGTCAAGGTCGAGAACGAGCACAACCTGATCTACGTGCGCGGTGCGGTCCCCGGACCGAACGGCGGCTACGTGGTCGTGCGTAAGGCAGTCAGGGGCTAGCCATGGGCCTGGAGCTTAAGAAAACCGACCTCAGCGGGGCCGCTCAAGGCAGCGTGAACCTCGACGAGGCCAACTTCGGCGGCATGGTCAAGAACCGCCTGATCCACGCCGCGAACGTGATGTATCACGCGAACATGCGGCAGGGATCGGCGTGCACCAAGACCCGCGCCGAGATCGCCGGCTCGACCAAGAAGCTCTACAAGCAAAAGGGCACCGGTCGGGCGCGCGCGGGCAACCGCAAGAGCGGCACCCGCAAGGGCGGCGGCGTGATCCACGGCCCGAAGCCCCGTGACTTCAGCTACAGCATGCCCCGCAAGCAGCGCCAGGCCGCGCTGCGCTCGGCGCTGCTGGGCAAGGCCAAGGACGGCGAGCTGCACGCGGTGACCGGCCTGGACTTCAGCGAGCCGAAGTCGAAGCACATGGCCGCGCTGCTCTCCAGCCTCGAGCTGGGCGTCGAGACCGCCTGCGTGGCGACCGACGGCTTGAAGCGCAACGTCTACCTCGCCGGGCGCAACATTCCTGGCGTGACCGTCGTGCCCGCGGCGGAGCTCAACGCTCGCCACGTGGCGGCGCACAAGCACCTCGTGATCGACGCCTCGGCCCTCGAGGCCCTGAACGCCAAGCCGAGTGCGGAGAAGCGCGGGCGCAAGCCCAAGGGCACCCGCAAGAGCGGAGCCGTCAAGGGCGCGGACGCCGAGCCCACCCAACAGAAGCAAGGCGGGGAGTAGGCCATGGCGATTCACTTGGACGCCTACCGAATCATCAAGCGGCCGGTGATCACCGAGAAGGTGACCCGCCTGACCGAGCTGTTCAACACCTACGGCTTCGAGGTCGACCGCCGCGCGAACAAGATCCAGATCCGTCAGGCCATCAAGGACCTCTGGCCCGACGTGACCGTGACCAAGATCACCACGCGCACGCGCAAGGGTAAGCCCCGCCGCGTTCGCACTGGGTGGGACCACAGCGCGAGCATCAAGCTGGCGCTGGTGACGCTGGCCGAAGGCCAGACGATCGAGGGTTAAGCCATGGGTGTCAGGAACCTCAAGCCGACCTCCCCCGGCCGCCGGGGCATGCAGGTCTCCGATTGGTCCGAGCTGACCTTCAAGAATCGCAACCGGCCGACCAAGTCGCTGCTGGAGAAGATCAAGAAGAGCGGCGGGCGCAACCACCACGGTTGCGTGACGGCGCGCCACATCGGCGGCGGGCACAAGTCGAAGTACCGGCTGATCGACTTCAAGCGCAAGAAGGACGGGGTCCCCGCCAAGGTGATCTCGGTCGAGTACGACCCGAACCGCACCGCGCGGATCGCGCTCCTGCACTACACCGACGGCGAGAAGGCCTACATCCTCGCGCCCCTCGGCCTGCAGGCGGGCGACCAGGTCGTCAGCGGCCCCGAGGTCGAGCCCCGCACGGGCAACTCCCTCCCGCTGCGTCATATCCCGACCGGGCTCGTGATCCACAACGTCGAGCTCCAGCCGGGGCGCGGCGGTCAGCTCGGCCGCGCGGCCGGCGCGCTGATCAAGCTCATGGCCAAGGAAGGCCAGTGGGCGACGATCCAGCTGCCCTCGGGCGAGATGCGCAAGGTGCACCTCGACTGCCGCGCGACCCTCGGGCAGATCGGCAACACCGAGCACAACACGATCGTGATCGGCAAGGCCGGCCGGCACCGCTGGATGGGCTACCGCCCCTACAGCCGCGGCTGCGCGATGAACCCCCACGACCACCCCATGGGCGGCGGCGAGAGCCGGCGTTCGGGCGGTCGGCACCCCATGGGTCCCAGCGGCCTGCAGTGCAAGGGCAAGAAGACGCGCAAGCGCAGCCAGCCCGGCGACAAGTTCATTGTCCGCGGACGCAAGAAGCGCGGGAAGAGGAAGTAAGCCATGGGACGCTCCGTCAAGAAGGGTCCGTACGTCGACCTCAAGCTGCTCAAGAAGGTCATGGCTCAAAAGGAGAGCGGCGACCGCATGCCCATCAAGACCTGGGCGCGTCGCTGCACGATCGTTCCCGAGTTCGTGGGCCACACCTTCGAGGTGCACAACGGCAAGATCTACCCCAAGGTCTTCGTCGTCGAGGACATGGTCGGCCACAAGCTGGGTGAGTTCTCCCCGACCCGCGTGTTCCGCGGGCACACCGGACGCAAGAAGTAGAGGCCACGGTGGGTAAGACGAAGATCAAGCGCAACAACGCCGTGGAGGCCCCGGAGTTCCGGGCGAGCCACCGCTTCGCCAAGATGTCGCCGCAGAAGGCGCGCCTCGTCATGGACATGATCCGTGGGCTTCCGGTCTCGGAGGCCCTCGACCAGCTGCGCTTCAGCCCGAAGCGCTCTGCGTTCCTGATCGACAAGGTGCTCAAGAGCGCGATCGCGAACGCCGACCAGGCGATCGACGGCGAGACCATTCGCGACACCAAGCGCCAGCTGCTCGAGCCGCAGCCGGACCTGGACGTCGACGACCTCTACGTGCACGAGGCCCGCGCCGACGAAGGCCCGCGGCAGAAGCGCTGGCGCCCCCGGGCGCGCGGTTCGGCGTATCCGTATCGCAAGTTTTTCTCCCACCTCACCATTCATCTCCGGCCCATGCCGGAAGGGAAGTAGCACCGTGGGACAGAAAGTACGCCCCACCGGCTTCCGCGTCGGCATCACCGAAGACTGGCGGTCGCGGTGGTACGCGCGCAAGCGTGAGTTCGGCCAACTCCTCGTCGAGGATCAGCTGATCCGCGAGGCGGTCAAGAAGGAGTACGGCTTCGCCGGCATTCCGCGCGTCGACATCGAGCGCAAGACCGAGGGCGGCGAGGTGACGGTCATCATCAAGACCGCGCGTCCTGGCGTGATCATTGGCCGCAAGGGCGCCAAGGTCGACAAGCTCAAGGACGACCTGGCCCGGATCACCAAGAAGAAGGTCGACCTCAAGATCATCGAGATCGATCGCCCCGAGCTCGACGCTCAGCTGGTCGCCGAGGGCGTCGGCGAGCAGCTCAAGAAGCGCATGAGCTTCCGCCGGGTGATCAAGAAGTCGCTCGAGCTGACCATGGGCGCTGGCGCCAAGGGCTGCCGGATCCAGGTCAGCGGCCGCCTCGGCGGTCACGAAATGGCCCGCACCGAGAGCAGCCAGGAGGGGTCGATCCCGCTCCAGACGCTCCGCGCGGACATCGACTACGGCTTCGCCTTGGCGATCACCACCCACGGCTCGATCGGCGTCAAGTGCTGGGTCTACCGCGGCCTGCGCCCCGAGCGGGTGCGCAAGGCGGCGCCCCAGCTGCAGAAGGTCGCTCCTGCCCCCGCCCCTGCTCCGGCCCCGCAAGACGGCCCGAGCAGCTAGGCCTAGAGAGAAAGAGCAACACCCATGGCGAACATGCCCAAGCGCGTCAAGCACCGGAAGGTGCACCGGGGTCGGCTGCGCGGCTTCGCGAGCCGCGGCAACCGCGTGACGCTCGGCGAGCACGGTCTGATGGCCCTCGAGGCCGGCTGGGTCTCGGCGCAGGTCATCGAGGCCGCGCGCGTCGCGGCCAACCGCTTCCTCGGCGGTGAAGGCAAGCTCTACATTCGGATGTTCCCCCACAAGCCGATCACCTGCATCCCGCAAGAGACCCGCATGGGTAAGGGCAAGGGTGAGCCGGAGTATTGGGCCGCTGAGGTCCGCCCCGGGAAGATCCTCTACGAGATCGGGGGCGTCCCCGACGCAGTCGCCAAGCAGGCGTTCGCCCGCGTGGCTCATAAGCTTCCGGTGAAGGTGCGCTACGTGCCGCGGAGGGTCATGTGAACTTGGAAGAGATCCGCGGGCAGGCCAGCGACGAGCTGCAGAAGGCCCTCGACGAGGCCCGGGAGCAGCAGTTCCGCATGCGGATGGCTGCCGTGACCGAGTCGGTCGAGAACACCCGTCAGATTCGCGAGCTGCGCAAGCGGGTCGCGCGTATCAACACCGTGCTCCGCGAGCGCACGCTGCAAGCGGCCGCTCCGGCCGCCAAGGAGAGCTAGGCCATGGCCGAGCAAACGACCGAGCGCCAATACAAGGCTGGCGCCCGCGGTGACCGCGCGCGCTATCGCGGGATCGTCAAGTCCAACAACAACGCCAAGACCCTCGTGGTCGCGGTCGAGCGGCGGGTGATGCACCCGAAGTACAAGAAGTACATCACGCGTCACACCAACCTCCACGCTCACGACGAGAAGGAGACCGCTCAGGTCGGTGACTTCGTCGAGCTCGTGGAGTGCCGCCGGATGTCCAAGACCAAGCGCTTCCGCCTGGTCTCGGTGCTGAAGAAGGCCGGGGAGTAAGTCAGCCATGATTCAAATGGAGACCGAACTCGACGTCGCGGACAACACCGGCGCAAAGCGGGCCAAGATGATCCGCGTGCTCGGCAAGTCCAACGCGCGGATCGCGGAGCTGGGAGACATCATCGTCGCCCACATTCGTCAGTCTGCGCCGGGCGCCGACGTGAAGAAGGGCGACGTGGTCAAGGGCGTGATCGTGCGCCAGAAGAAGCGCTACCGCCGGGACGACGGCAGCTGGATCCGCTTCGACCGCAACGCGATGGTGATCATCACCGACCCCGTCTCGAAGAACCCCAAGGGCACGCGCATCTTCGGCGCCGTCGCCCGTGAGCTGCGCGCGCGGAAGTTCACCAAGATCATCTCGCTCGCTCAGGAGGTCGTGTAATGCCCCGCATTGGAACGATCCGCAAGAACTACTTGCGTGCGCAAGTCGGCGCGAAGCCCAAGGGCACGAAGCACCGCGAGAAGCTGCACGTGAAGAAGGACGACAACGTCGAGGTGATCAGCGGGGCCGAGAAGGGCACCCGCGGGCGCGTGCTGCGCGCGATCCCCTCTCAGGGCATGGTCGTGGTCCAGGGTGTGAACCGTAAGTGGAAGCACCTCAAGCGGACCCAACAGAACCCCCAAGGGGGTCGCTTGCAGCGCGAGGAGCCGATCCACGCCTGCAAAGTGCGCAAGGTTGATTAGGCGGAACCATGGCGAAGAAGACTGAAGCGGGACGCGCGTCGATCTCCTTCAAGGCGCAGGCCAAGAAGAAGCTGTCTGGCGCTCCGTCGGAGCCGGCGCCGACGCCGCGCATGAAGACCCACTACTACGAGTACGTGGTGCCGAAGCTCAAGGAGCAGTTCGGCTACACCTCGATCATGCAGGTCCCCCGGATCACCAAGATCGTGGTCAGCATGGGCGTCGGCGACGCCCACGAGAACCCGCGCAAGCTCAACACCTTCCTCGACGAGATCGAGCTCGTGACCGGCCAGCGGCCCCAGGTCACCCGGGCGCGCGTCTCGGTGGCGAACTTCAAGCTGCGCGAGGGCATGGCGGTCGGGCTGCGGGTGACCCTGCGCAAGGCGCGCATGTATGAGTTCCTCGATCGCCTGCTGGCGCTCGTGATCCCCCGTCTGCGCGACTTCCGCGGCCTCTCGCCGAAGTCCTTCGATCGGCGCGGGAACTACAACTTCGGCTTGCCCGATCAGCTCGCCTTCCCTGAGCTGCGCGCCGACACGGTCGACTTCCAAAACGGAATGAACCTGGCGGTCGCGACCACGGCGCGCACCGACGACGAGGCGCGTGAGCTGCTGCGGCTCATGGGCTTCCCCTTCAAGAACCACCCCGTACAGCTCATTGGAGTGGAGGGTTAGTCATGGCCCGGACCTCGCTCAAGGTTAAGGCGAAGCGGACGCCCAAGTTCAGCACGCGCGGATACAACCGCTGCGATCTGTGCGGACGCTCCAAGGCCTACTACCGCAAGTTCAACATCTGCAGGATCTGCTTCCGGTCCCTGGCCCTTCAGGGTCGGATTCCGGGCGTCAAGAAGGCGAGCTGGTAAGTCTATGATGACCGACCCTATTGCCGACATGCTGACCCGCATGCGCAACGCGCTCCACATTCGCGCAGGCTCTGTACGCGTCCCCAAGTCGAAGCTCAAGGAGCGCATCGCGGAGGTCCTCCAGCGCGAGGGCTACGTGAGCGGCTTCCGCAAGCTCGAGTCCGCGCCCACCGACGGGATCGGCCCGCAGGGCTGGATCGAGATCGACCTGAAGTACGGCCCCGAAGGCGAGGACGTGATTCAGGTGATCAAGCGCGAGTCGAAGCCTGGGCGCCGACTCTACCGCAAGGCCGACGACCTGCGCCCCGTGCTCAACGGGCTCGGGATCTCGATCCTCTCCACCTCCAAGGGTGTCCTCTCCGACCGCGAGGCGCGTGCGCGCAACGTGGGCGGTGAGGTTCTGGCCACGGTCTACTAAGGGCGAGGGCGAAATGTCTCGTATTGGAAAGAAACCGATCGACATCCCCTCCGGGGTCAAGGTCGAGGTCGACCTGCGCACGGTGCGCGTCGAGGGGCCCAAGGGCAACCTCAAGCACACCTTCCCGCACGGCGTGACCATCGCCGTCGAGGGCAGCCAGGTCAAGGTCGACCGCGCCTCCGAGAAGAAGGAGCACCGGGCCTTCCACGGGCTGACCCGCGCCTTGATCGCGAACATGATCAAGGGCGTCAAGGAGCACTTCCAGAAGGTCCTCGAGATCCACGGAACCGGCTTCAACGCGACCCTCAACGGGAACAAGCTCACCCTGGACATCGGATACAGCAACAAGATCATCGTCGACGTCCCCGAGGGGCTCGACGTCAAGATCGACAAGGGTCGCCCGGTCGTGCTCACGATCTCGGGGGCCAACAAGCAAGCTGTCGGTCAGCTCGCGGCCACGATTCGCTCGAAGCGCACCCCGACGCCTTACGGCGACAACAAGGGTGTCCGCTATCGCGGCGAGGTGATCCGCAAGAAGGCCGGCAAGGGCTTCGGCGACAAGAAGTAGCGCGAGGTAGCCATGGCAGTTCAATCCAGGACCCAGCAGCGTAAGCGTCGCCAGCAGCGCGCCCGCACCCGCCTGCACGGGACGGCGAGCCGTCCCCGGCTGGCGGTGTTCCGCAGCAACAAGTTTCTCTATGCGCAGCTGATCGACGACGACGCGCGGAAGACCATCGTGTCGGCCTCGACTCAGCAGAAGGACCTCTCCACCCAGCTCGAGAACCGCACCGCGACCGTCGCGGCGGCCGAGCTGCTCGGCAAGACGATCGCCGAGCGCGGGAAAGCGGCAGGGGTCGCCCAAGTCTGTTTCGATCGGGGTGGCTACCGCTACCACGGACGCGTCAAAGCGCTGGCTTCGGCCGCGCGGGAGGCTGGCCTTGAGTTCTGAAGACACCAACACGCCGGCCCCCGAGGGCGCGGCGGAGTCGCAACCCGAGGCCGCGAAGCCGGCTGAGGCTCCCAAGGCCAAGAGCCCGGCGGGCCCTGCCCCCCGGCAGCAGTACGGCGGGCCCGGTGGGCCCGGCGGCCGCGGCGGCGGCCAGGGTGGCCGTGGCGGCGGCCAGGGTGGCCAGGGTGGCCGTGGCGGCGGCCAGG
>JAGQRJ010000942.1 GCA_020425635.1 Planctomycetota bacterium
CGAGCGCATAGAGGTCCGCGCTCCCGTCCGCCGCCGTCGGCACGCGCCGCCTCCATAGACCGGGGGCGATAACCTCGTGAAAGGTCTCGCTCGGATCGAAGCAGCGGCGAGGCAACACGAGCCGCGCGGCCCGCAGGCCGCCCAACGCTGCGACCGCCACTCGCCCCTCTTCGAGCGCCCCGTGTTGGACGCAGGCCTTGAGGTAGGCCGCGCCGGCCTCAGCGGTGCCTTCGACTTTCCAGCTCCGGTGCAAGGCACGCAAGGTCGCGTCACTCATGGCCACCACGATAGTCGAGTTCGCGCGCGCGGAGCTCTCCCGGATCCTTCCCTCGGGCCCCTCCGCGGTGAGGGGTCGGGGGTGCACGCAGCGTGCGCATGGAGACCTCCTGGACTAGCTGGGGCTGGAGCCGGGCGCGGACCGGCGCTGAGCCAGCCGCCCCGCGCAGGCTTGCGCTCGATCCTCGTGAAATTCCAGCCTACTCCCCGCCGCCCCACAGCCGCCGGAACCGCCCCGAAATGCCCCGATCCCGCGGCGGCTGCTGCGGCGCGTCCTGCCGCGCCGCCTCGCGCGCGATCCGCTCCCGCGCCTCGCGGACCAGCGCGAGGGCTGCGCTCGCGTCTTGCGGCCGGACGTGCTCGTCCTTCTCGAGCAGCTTGCGCACCAGCCACTCGTAGCCGGGCGCGAAGGGGGCCCCCATGGGGCAGGCGCTGTCGAGGGAGGGAATCGCGAGGTCGACGACGTTCTCGAGGATCTGCTGCAGGCTGTTGGAGGGCGGGTAGGGCAAGCGCCCGGTGAGCAGCTCGTAGAAGATCACCCCGCAGGCGTAGACGTCGTGCGCCGTCGAGACGGTGCCCGGCTGGGCCAGGGCCTCGGGGGCCACGTAGTGCGGGGTGCCCGAGAGCACGCCCTCGACGCTCACGTAGAGCTGCTCGCTCTCGACGACCTCCTCGTCGAGGAGCCGCGAGACGCCGAAGTCGACCAGGGTTACCCGCTCGTTGCCCGAGCTGGGGTCGGGCTCGAGGTGCAGGTTGTCGGGCTTGAGGTCGCGGTGGACCACGCCGGCCTGGTGCACGGCCTGCAGCGCCTCCAACAGCTGCTCCAGGAGGTCGAGGCAGATCGGCGCCGACTGCGGACCGTCGAGCTCGAGCCGCTCGCGGAGGCTGACGCCGCGGAGCAGGTGCATGACCATGTAGGCCTGGCCGCCCGGGAGCACGCCCGAGTCGTGGACCCGGATCACGCCCGGGTGCTGGATCCGCTGGGAGACGAAGACCTCGCGCCGGAAGCGGCCCAGGTTCGCCTCGTTCGCGTTGAGGATCAGCTTGGCCGCGACGTGCACCTCCGAGCCGAGGTGCTGGGCCAGCCACACCACGCCCATGCCGCCCCGCGCGAGCTCCTGCAAGAGCCGGTACTTGCCCGCCAAGATCTCGCTCACCCGCAGCGTCCTCCCACAGCTACAGCGTGGCATTGCGGCGGCGTTGGTTCACGCCTCTTCGTGGGGGGATTGCCGCGCTGGGCAGTCCCAGCGAGTAGCGTGGCAACGATCAATCCTGTTGACCACTTGGTCGCTGGTTCGAATCCCGCCCTAGAAAGGCCGCGTCGGTCAAGGCTCCTCCGTGAGCCGTGACTGCCAATAGCCCGGGCGCCGTCGCTCGTGCGCGACGGCGACGATCAGCAACTCAGTGTCGGTCTCCAAGAACACGACCCGGTAGGGAAAGCGACGAACCTTGGCCTGTCGGAAGCGAAAGCTGCCGGCTTCCCCGAGCGGCGAGTGGCTCTCGGGAGCTTCGCGAAGGGCGAGGACAGTTTCGCGAACAGCCAGCACGAGGGCTTCTCCCAGACCCTCCCGCCGATCCTCATACCAGCGCGCTGCCGACCGGATCTCGCCCTCGACTCCGGTCGCAAGGCGATACGGCTTCAACGACCGAACTCGTCCAGGAGTCGAGCGCAGACGTCGTCCCACGCGTGCCCCGGGTCTTCACCCGAGAGAAGCTTCTTCGCCCGCCGCTCCGCTTCCGCGGCCCAGGCGTCGTCGACGTCTTCGTCCGGCGCGCCGTCCAGGCTCGCCAGGAGGTCGTGGGCGAGCGCTGCGCGTTCTTCCACCGACAGCTTCAGGGCTTGATCGAGGAGGGTGCGGGCGGCGTTCGTCATGCTCCTAGACTATCCGTCGCGTCGGACTCCGTCATCCATCTGACACCCGTTTACCCAGGGTCGAGAATGAGGAAGCTGGCCGGCGGGGAGTGACCGCTGGGTCGCTCTCCCCGCCCTGTCTCTTCCCGGGCCCGCGGCGATCCGCAGGAGCCGGCGGACCGCGAATTGACCGAAATTGACCGGGCCCACGGCCGGCCGTGCGCTAGGCTTGGGCCTGC
>JAGQRJ010000943.1 GCA_020425635.1 Planctomycetota bacterium
CCCTCGAACAAACCTGGTAACCTCTCGCCTCCCCGCCTCGACCAGGACCCCATGACCCCCGCGCCCCGCCCCACCCGCGAGCCCTCGAGCCAGGCTGCATGACGCCGCTGGACGCCCTCTTGCTCGGGATCGTGCAGGGGCTCACCGAGTTCCTCCCGGTCTCCTCCAGCGGCCACCTCGCGGTGCTCCAGGCGCGCTGGGGCTACTCGCCGGAGCAGTCGACCGCGTTCTCGGTGGTCCTGCACCTGGGGACCCTCGTCGCGGTGTGCGTGGCCTATCGCCGCGCGCTGCTCCTGCTGCTCACGCGCAACCGCCGCGCGCTGATTCCGCTCGCGCTCGGCACCGCCCCGCTGGTGCTCGTGGTGCCGATCAAGGACACCGTGGCCAGCGTCGCGGGCTCGCCGCTGCTCCTCGGCTGCGCGTTCTGGACCACCGCCGCGCTGCTCCTGATCGCCGACGCGCCCTGGCGCGCGTGGCGCGGAGGCCCCAGCGCGGCCTCCGACCCCGCCCTCGGCGCGAGCGCCGAGGTGCCCCCCGAGGTCGACCCCGCCGCGCCCGAGGCCGAGCCCGCCGCCGGCGTGGCGGACCTCTCGCCCGGGCTCGCGCTGGGGGTCGGGCTCGCGCAGGCCTTCGCGGTGATCCCCGGGATCTCGCGCTCGGGCTCCACGATCTCGGCCGCCATGCTCGGGGGCACGCCGCCGCGCGTCGCCGCCGAGTTCTCGTTCTTGCTCGCGATCCCGGCGATCCTCGGCGCGGGCGTGTTCGAGGCGCGAGAGATCGGGCGCCTCGCCGACCAGGACGTCTTGCCCCTGCTCCTGGGCTTCGTGACCGCCGCGGTGACCGGCGTGCTCGCGATCGTCGCGCTGAACTGGCTGCTCGTGCGGCGCAGGTTCTGGGTCTTCGCGCCCTACCTGCTCGCGGTCGGGGCGTGGACGGCGTGGGGCGGAGCGACCGGCTAACCTCATGACGAAGGAGGACCCGCAGTGCTGACCGAATCCGAAGCTGCGTTCGTCGAGGTGCTCCTCCTCGAAGAGGGGGTGAGCAACCTCCAGCTCTTGCCCCTGATCTGTCAACGCGGAGACCAGACCCTGCCCGACGCGGTCAAGCAGGCCCACTTCATGGACGCCGGCCGCGTGGGCCACGCCTTCAAGCGCTCGAAGGAGCTGCTGGTCGCGGCCGGCCACGCGCCCCACGCCCTCGGCCCCGGGACGGTGATCGGGCCCTTCCAGCTCAAGCAGTGCCTGGGCGAGGGCCCCAGCGGCTCGATCTGGGCCGCCCTGCTCCAGGGCCAGCCGACCCTCGTGCGCCTGCTCCCGCCCAACGGCGAGGGCGACCCGCAGCGGGTCCAGCGCTTCGTCGAGCGCAGCAACGCCGGGCTCCCGCCCCCGGCGCCGAACCTGCTCAAGATCGACGACGCCGGCGAGGACGAGGGCTGGCTCTACGCCTCGACCCTGGGCGCGCAGGCGCAGACCCTCGCCCGCGCCCTGACCACCTCCGCGCCGCTTCCCGAGGCGAGCGCGCTGAAGTGCGCGCTCGGGATCGCCGAGGCGATCGCGGTGGCCCACGGCCTGGGGGTCGTGCACGGCGGGCTGAACCCCCTCGCGGTCTTGATCGGCCCCCAGGGCCAGGTCCAGCTCACCGACTTCGGCGTCTCCGCGGCGGTGCTCGACGCGCCCGTCGCCAGCCAACGCCCGGGGCGGCGCGCGGGGACCCTGCTCTACGCCCACCCGGACCTCGTCGCCGGCGACGTCGGCCGCGGCCTGCTCGGCGTCGACGACCTGTATGCCCTCGGCAGCCTGATCTACCACATGCTGACCCCCGCCCACGCGGCCCCGGTCAAGGACAAGCCCTGGACCCTCGACCCGCCCGCCTCCCCCGGCATGCGGGTGATCCTCGAGCGCTTGCTCGGGACCCCGGCGGGCTACGGCAAGATCGAACACGTGCTCGCCGACCTCCGGCGGCTGGCCCAGGGCATGCCGCCCGGCGAGCCCCCCGAGGACGTGGCCTGCATTCAAGGCCGCCGCTATCCGAGCGCCACCACCCAGCTCCTCCCGCGGACCGAGACCCCCCGGGCGACCGCGCGGCGGCCGGCGCGCCCGCTGGACGACACCGCCTCGGAGCTCGACGCGCTCCCCGCCGCGGAGAGCCTGCCGGCGGCCGACGAAGAGGCCGAGCCCGAGCGCACGGCGTCGGGGCGGATCAAGCCCCGCTCCCAGCGGCTCAAGGGCAAGAAGGCCTCCGAGCGGCTCAAGGGCAAGAAGGTCTCCGAGCGGCTCAAGAAGCGACCCTCGGAGCGGCTCCAGGGCAAGCGCGCCTCCGAGCGCTTGAAGGCGCGCCGCTCCGGGGCCGGCCCCGTCGAGGCCAAGCCGGGCCACGGGCTGGGGGTGTTCCTCGGCGCCCTGGTCCTGGTGGTGGGCGGCGGCGCCGGCGCCTGGATCTCGCAAGGCGGCGGGCAAGACCCCAGCGAACCCCTCGACCGGGGGCTGCGCGCGGCCCTCAGCGACCCCACGGACTACGTCGCCGCCTTCGAGGCCCTCGACTCGCGGCTGCGCCCGAGCGAGACCTCGCCCGAGGCCCACCGCGTCGAGGCCCTCCTCGAGCGCAAGATCGAGCGCGAGCGGCGCGCGGCGGGGGCCGACGTTGCAGCGCTGGAGGCGCTCCAGGGCCGACTCGGCGCGCTGCCGGCCGCGGTGCGCCTGGAGCTCGAGCTCGCGCCCGACACCTGGGAGCGCGATCGATTCAAGGAGCTCGGCGAGCGCCTCTACGAGGCCGGCGACGCCGCGGGCGCCCTCGAGGCCTACCGGCGCGCGGGGGTGGCCGCCCCCGCCCACGTCGCCTGGGCGGGCGCGGAGGCGGCGTTCCTCCCCGAGCTCAGGGACCCGGCGGCGGACAAGACGACCCCCGCGGGCTACCTGGGCAAGCGCGAGGTCAGCCGCGCGGACTTCCGCCGCTGGGCGGCGGGCGCCAAGGTCGACGTGCCCAGCGATTGGGCGCCCGCCGACGACGCGCTCCCGGCCACCGGCGTCCACCACGCCGACGCCCTGGCCTACGCCGGCTCCCTCGCCGAAGGCGCGAGCCTGCCGCCGCTGGCGATCTACCGCGTCGCCTGCGCGGGCGGCGAGGCGCGCCCCTACCCCTGGGGGGCCCGCGCGCCCGGGCCCCTCGTGGTCAACGCCAACGCGGAGCACCACGGCCTGCTGCCCAGCGGGACCCTCGTGGCCGGCTGCAGCCGACACGGGCTCTACGACCTGCTGGGCAACGCGGCCGAACACACCCTCGAGGGCAAGCAGAGCTGGGGCGGAGACGCGCACAGCGACTACGCCTCGCTGACCGAGCCTCAGCCGGGGGGCGCCGACCTCGGGTTCCGCGTGTGGCTACCCCTCGCGCAGGCCAAGGCCCTCGACTCGCGCTAGGACTTCCCGTCCGCGCGCAGGCTGCGGCGCACCGCCTCGGCCCAGGGGCACCCGGCGCAGAGCTTCTTGCAGCAGGCGCGCCCGCGCTTGCTCGGGGGGAGGCTCGGCGCGAAGCTCCGGGCCGGCTCGAGCTTGGCGCTCCCCTGCGGCACCCCGCGCAGCGAACCCACGGTCAATCGACGCTCCCAAGGACCCACGCGTTCCCTCCCGCGGGCACTCTCCCCCAGGGCCGCAGCCCCCGCAACCGCCCGGGGCTTCACTTCGCGGGCAATTCGCGCTAGTTTAAGGGCTTAGGCCGAATTCATGCGCTATGCCTGCCTCGCAACCCTGCTGGGTTTGCTCGCCGGGTGCACGACCCCCGAGCGCGACGTCCCTCCCCTGCCCACGCGCACGGTGGACCCGGAGGGCCGCAGCTTCGTGATCCTGCTCGACGCCTCGAGCTCCATGCGCCAGCACGACCCCGAACGCAACGCCGAGGCCGCCGCGGCCCTGGCGCTGTCGTTGCTCGGCAGCCACGACAACGTCGCGATCCTCGCCTACGCGGAGGAGGTCGAGGTCCTCGTGCCCCTGGGGGCGGTGGGCGACGCGCGCAGCCGCGCCGCGATCGCCGCGCGCGCCCAAGACCTGCCGCGCGACGGGGTGACCGACTTCGTCGGCGGCCTGCGCCGCGCGCGAGAGCTGCTCGGCGCGGCCAAGGCCCCCCCGGGCTCGACGATCCTGGTGCTCACCGACGGGATCCCCTACGGCCAGCGCCGCCGCTTCCGCGCCGAGAGCCGTCGCCCGCGGGTGACCTCGGGCTCGGTCGAGGACGAAGCCGCGGCGGTGCTCGCCGGCGGCTGGCAGATCTACGCCGTGGCCCTCGGCGGCGAGGCCACGACCCCCTTCCTCGCGCGCCTCGTGGGCGGCACCGGCGGCTCGGTGGCCTCGGTGCCCGACGCGGCGCAGCTCCCCGCCGCCTTCACCCAGGTCGCGATCGAGGCCCTCGGCTACCTCGAGAGCGAGCGCGACCAGCCCTCGGTGCAGGTGCCCCCGGACACCCGCCGCCTGGCCTTCCTCCGCCCCGGGAGCACGCCCTTCGCGGCGCCGACCCGCGACGGTCAGCCGCTGAGCGAGTTCCTCGCCAGCCCCCCCGGCTCGACGGTCGCCGTGGCCCTCGTGGAAGACCCGCCGGTCGGGGACTACGCCGCGATCGGCAGCGACAGCGTGCCCCCGATCGCGCTGCTCGAGACCGCCAACGCGCTGCGCTTCCTCCCGGACATGCCGCCCACCAACCTCCCCGGCGACGCCGAGGTCCCGGTGGGGATCGAGCTGATCGGCCAGAGCTCGGAGCTGCAGGTCAGCGCCGTGCGCGCCGTGCTCCTCGCGGGCGCCGACGAGGCCCCCGCGGGCTGGGTCTCCCTCGAGCCGCGGCCGCACCCGCGCTACCAGGGGGTGCTCCCGCCGCCGAGCTCCGAGGCCGAGCAGGCCTACCGCGTCGTGGTCGAGGTCGACCTCGTCGCCGGCGAGCGCGTGTTCACCCTGCGCCGCTCGCGCTCGTTGAGCGTGGGCGCCTCGAGCGGCCCCGTCGACCTCGGGCCGCCCCCGCTCGCGATCACCGCCGAGGTCGAGCGCCCGCAGCGGGTCGCCTGGGAGGGCGAGTCCCTCGACGCCCTCGAGGTGCGCCTCGTGGGAGACCCCCAGCGCGCGGCGACCCTGCGCTGCGCCGGCGAAGCGCGCCTGATCGAGGCCGACCAGCGCCTGCGCTGGTCGCTGCCCTTCCCCGAGCGCAGCGGGCCGGTGGTCCTCCGCGGCGCGTCGGAGGACGGCGCGACCTGGGAGCACACGGTCGCGGTCGAGGTCGTGCGCCACACCCTGCGCGACGCCCCGATCCGCTTCCCCCCCCGACCCGCGGGCCTCGAGACCTCCGTCGAACCCGACCTCGGCGCCGGCGAGCTCGCGCTCACGCTCTCGATCGGGAGCCTGAGCGGCCCGGGGGGCGAGCTCACCCCACGCCTCGAGGGCGGGCGCCTGATCCTCCCGCAGCCCGCGGACGCCGCCCCGGGGATCTACCGCGGCCTGCTCGAGGTCCACGCCCCCGGCCTGCGCCCGCGCCGGGTCCGCGTCGAGGCCAAGGTCCTGCCCGGGGTCCCCGAGCCGCGCCCGCTGACCCTGCGCGGCGGCTTCGGCTGGCAGGACGCGACGACCGAGGTCGCCTGGCCTTCGGCGGAGCCCGTGTCGGTGTCGCTCGTGCCCGGCGCCCTCGAGGGCGAGGGCCTCGACGCGCGAATCGACCCGGGCCTCGACGTCCGGCTCAAGCCCCTCGACGGCTGGGACGGCGCCTCGCTCGGCGCGGCGCCGCGCCGCCTCGCCTACCAGGTCTTCGTGAGCGCGGACCTCCCGCCCGGGACCTACGTCGGCGCGGTCCAGGTCGAGGGCCCCGACCGCACGGTCACGATCCCGGTGCGCGTCGAGGTCGCGCCGTGAGGCCTTCGCTCCCGCTCGGTGCGCTCCTCGCCCTCGCCTGCGCCCTCGGCGCCAGCGCGCAGCAGCAGTGGGTCGTGGTCGTCGACCGCTCCGGCAGCATGCGCGTGGGCGACCCCGAGGGCCGCGGGCTCGAGGCCCTCGGCCTCGCGCTCGTGCTCGCGGCCGACGCCGACGCCGAGGTCGAGGTCCACGACGCCCAGGTCACACGCTTCGCCCTCGCCGACGCGGGCCGCCTGCTCCAGCACCTCGCGAGCCTGACCCCCCGGGCCGGGGGCGCGGACCTCGTCGAGCGGCTCGAGCGCGCGCGCTCCGGCGAGGCGCGCGTGGTGCTCTACACCGACGACGCCCTCGAC
>JAGQRJ010000944.1 GCA_020425635.1 Planctomycetota bacterium
AGCTCGCGGCCCTCGACCCCGACGCGCTGCGGCTGCAGGCGCTGCTCGTGGCCAAGCTGCGCTTCGAGCGCCTGGTCGCCGACCCCGCGCTCGCGGCGGAGTTCGACGCCGACCCCGCGGCCTTCACCGCGCGCTTCCGCCGCTTCGCCGCCGCCCAGCCCTCGCGCTCGCCCTACCCCGCCGACGAGCTCGCCGCGTTCCGCGCCTGGGAGGCCGGGGGCTAGCTGGCCTCCCAGGGAGCCCCTCAACGCGAGAGAGCTGGCCGATTTATCTGAGAGGTGCCCCTCCGGAAGCGCGTATCGAGGGCAAGGAGGGGTGCCACGTGTGGAGCTTCGTCAAGGGTCAGGGGCTATGGGCTGCGCTTGGGGTCGTGGCAGGAACCGTCGTGGGCGCCGCCCTCGGGGCCCCTCTGTGGCTGGGTGCGGCCCTCGGCGTAGCGGGCGTGGCAGGTGTCGCCTTGCTCGGGGCCTTGTTCGAGGTGGAGCCGTCGGCGCTGGCCTACCTCCTGGGTGGCGTGCTGGGGACCGTGGTGGGGGCCGCGGCTTTGGTCGTGCTGCCGCTCGAGGTGGGCGCGGTCACGGCCGCGAGCGCAGGCGCAGCTGGAGGGCTCCAGGGAGGGGTCACGGGAGTCGCAGTTGCGAGCGTCGTGCCGAGCTTCACAGACGAGGAGCCCTGGCTGGACTTCACCTCGCAGGACGACCCAGAGCGGCTGGAGCCGGAGCCAGGGAGGCTGCGCGAGTCGCAGGCGACCAAGGAGGCGCTCGAGCGACGACGCGCTGAAGACCGGGAATGGCGAGAGAGCGAGGAGGGGCGCTTGGCAGCACAGCGCCACCACGAACTGATCTTGTGGGGGCTGCGCCCCGAGGGGAGCAAGCCACAGCGGCCCTCCCCCGAGGAGCAAGCCAAGAGGGAGCGCTTCGAAGCGGCGAACGACTTCGAGCGTGCGCCGACCTTGGGCCTCAGCGGCGCCTTGAGCGGGGCTGGCACGCAGCGCTGACCGGTCCTGGGCCGCTCCGCCGGCAAGTCAGGCCTCGGCGGGCGACTCCGTCGGGGGCGCAGCCTCCTCGGGCTTGGGCGAGCGGATCACGTCGATCAGGAAGCGAATCCCGCTGATCACGCCCAGGAGCACGGCGAGCAGGATCGCGATCCCGCTCGCGGACTTGAGCGCCCGGTCCTTCTTGAGCTTCGTGTCGGGGGCGACCACGCGCAGGGGGACCGCGTGGTCGAGGTCGGCGCTCTTCTCCTTCACGGGCACCTTGCCCGTGGCCGACCCCACGATCCGATCGCCGAAGTCGACGTAGTAGTACTGCACGCGCGCGGTGAACACGAGCTCGCCCTGCTTGCCGTCGAGGGCGGGGTCGTCGGGGATCTCGACCGCGAGGTCGTAGGTGCAGTCGACGTTGATCGAGTTGAGCGGGATCCCCTTGTAGGAGACGCTGTCGATCTCCTTCAGCTCGGCGAAGTCCGAGTCGCCGTTGGAGACGCAGGGCAGCTCGCGCTCGGGGAGCCCCGCGAGCCGCAGGACCGCGTGCAGGTCGTGCAGCCGCGTCAGCCCTTTGGCGGTCTCCAGGTCGCTGTGCAGCTCGATCTTGAAGGTCTGCCCGCGCTTGGCGTCGTAGACGTCCAGGTTCATTTGCGCGCGGTCGTCGAGGTAGCCGAGCAGCATGCCGACGAGGAACAGCGCGATCGCCAGGCAGCAGCCGCCGCAGCCCGGGGCCTTGACCGGCTCCTCGGGCCCAGCCGGGGCCGCCTCCGCGGGGGCGTCGGCGGTCGGTTCGCGCGAAGCGGGCGCGGGGTCCATGGCTCCTCCTCCGGGTCGAGCGTCTGTTCCAGACCCTATCGGATAGAGTGCCCGAGTGGAAACCTTGACCGCGCTCTGGACGACCCTCGGCCCGTGGGCCCCGGCAGCGATCCTGCTGCTGCTGGTGGCGCTCGTCGTGCTGTTCTCCCGGCGCCTGCTCTCGCGCGCGACCCAGGGGGGCTTCCACCACCAGGTGGTCATGGCGGGGCTCCCGCTGCTCACGGCGCCGGCCCTCGTGCTCCTGCTCCCGATCGGCGACGCGACCCGGGGTCAACTCCTGAGCCTGATCGGGATCCTGTTCTCGGCGGCGATCGCGCTCTCGTCGACGACCTTCGTCGGCAACGCCATGGCCGGGCTCTTGCTCCGCGGGATCGGGAACTTCAAGCCCGGCGACTTCCTCGCGGTGAAGGAGGAGTTCGGGCGCGTGGTCTCGCGCGGGCTGTTCCACACCGAGCTGCAGACCGTCGACCGCGACCTGGTGACCCTGCCGAACTTGTTCCTGGTCACGAACCCGGTCAAGGTCGTGCGCGCCTCGGGCACCATGATCGCCGCCGACGTGAGCCTCGGCTACGACGTCCCCCGCACCGAGGTCGAGGCCCAGCTCTTGCTCGCGGCCGAGCGGGCCGGGTTGCGCGAGGCCTTCGTGAGCGTCGTCGAGCTGCAGGACTTCAGCGTGCTCTACCGCGTATCGGGCCTGCTGGAGGACACGCTCAAGCTGATCTCGACCCGCTCCGCGCTGCGCAAGAGCATGCTCGACGCGCTGCACGGCGCCGGGATCGAGATCCTCTCGCCCAACTACCAGGCGATCCGCACGCTCTCGGAGCGGCGCGCCGTGCTCCCCGAGCAGCAGATCGCGCCGCAGGCCCCCGCGCCTGCCACGGAGCCGGAGAAGACGCCGGAGGCGGTGATCTTCGACAAGGCCGAAGAGGCGGCCACGATCGAGCGCCTGCGCGAGCTCCACGATCAGGTCGGCGCGCGCCTGGCCGAGACGGAGGGCGAGGAGCGCGAGGCGCTGCTCGCCCGCCAGGCGCAGCTCGCCGCCCTGATCGAGCAGCGCAAGGAGGAGTCCTCGCGGGACTGAGGCGCGCGCCGGCTAGCCCGCAAAGCTCACCACGAAGTGGTGAGCTTGCGGGGTAGCCGCCTGCGAAGCAGGCGGGCTGCGCCGGAGCGAGTCGGCGGCTTTGCCGCCGCGAGCGAGGCGCAAGCGACAGTGTGTACCCGGCCGCAGGCCGGGTCTCACTGTCTTGAACTACACTGCTGGCCGCACTTCGAATCCACGAGCGGAGCGAGTGGTGAGAAGTGCGGG
>JAGQRJ010000945.1 GCA_020425635.1 Planctomycetota bacterium
GGCCTCGAGCACCTGGCGCTCCCAGCTCAGGGCGGCCTCGAAGGCCGCGGCCTGCGCGACGAGCTCCGCGTCTCCCCGGGCCAGGCGGCGGAGGAGCTCGGGGCCCTGCGGCACGCCGTCGCCGCGCGCGCCGAGCTCCGCAGCCAAGGCCAGCGCCTGGACCAGGCTCTCGCTGTGCGCCGTCTGGGCCGCCTCGGGGTCGAGGGCGGGCACGAGCTCGAGCAGCTCGGCGCGCTCCCCCCAGCCGGTGGTCGACCCGCGAACCCGGGCGAGGAGCCCCTGGGTGAGGCGACGCCGCGCGGCCTCGACCGCGTCGCCCTCGTCGGTGTGCCGAGCGAGGCCCCGCGCGCGCTCGAGCAGGCCTCGAGCCGCCCGCGCGTCGGCGGCGGTCGGGCGCAAGGACTCGAGCTCGGCGAGGGTGGTCGTGAAGGCCGCGCTGCGGCCGCGGGCGCGAAGGGCCCAGCCCACGGGGAGCGCGAGGAGCAGCCCCAGCCCCGCGACCCCCAGGGCGAGGGCCCGCCGACGCCTCCGGGGAGCGGGAGCTGCGGCGGTCAGCGCCGCCGCGAGGGCCGCGGCGAAGGCCTCGCAGCTCGGGTAGCGCTCGGCGGGCAGCTTCTCGAGCGCGCGCATGCAGACCGCGCTCAGCTCGGGGCTGATCCTCGGGTCGAGCTCCCCCGGCGCGGGGGGCGTGCGTGAGCACACCTGCTCCATGAGCTCCACGGCGCCCCGCGCCTGGTGAGGGTAGCGCCCGGTCAGGCAGCGGTAGAGGGTCGCGCCGAGGGCGTAGACGTCCGCCCGGTGGTCGACGCCCCGCTCGCCGCGGACTTGCTCGGGGGCCATGGTCACCGGCGTGCCGAGGACGTCGCCGGTGCGGGTCAACGACTCCCGCAGGTTGCGGTCGCGCGCGAGGCCGAAGTCGGTCACGCGAGCGCGCCCCTGGGGGTCGATCATGATGTTCCCCGGCTTGAGGTCGCGGTGGATCACGCCCGTCCGGTGCGCGTAGTCCATGGCGGCGGCGACCTCGGCCACGATCTCCACGGCGTCTGCCGGGGGGAGGGGGCCCGCGGCGAGCAGCCTCGCGAGGGAGCTGCCCTCGCAGAACTCCATGACGCAGTAGGGGTGCTCGTCGTGCAGGCCGAAGTCGATCACGGGCACGATCCCGGGGTGCCGCAGCTTGCCCGCGATCTGGGCCTCGCGGGTGAAGCGCGCGCGGCCCTCGCGGTCGGACGTCGAGCGCAAGAGGACCTTGACCGCGACGCGCGGCGAGTCGGGCCCGCGGCGCGCCTCGTAGACCACGCCGTGGGCCCCGCGCCCCAGCTCCCGCGTGATCTCGTAGGGACCTACGTGCCGCATGCTTCGAGCCTAGTCCCGGCGGCGCGCAACTCCAAGCGGCCTCGCCCCCCGAGGGCGAGGGCTTACGACGGGCGGGGCTTGCGGCGCCGGTTCACCCGGCGCACGGTGTCCTCTTCGGGGTGGGCGCGGCGGTCGGCGCTCACGCGCTTGAGCACGAGGAGCGTGATGTCGTCGCGCTGCAGCTCGCGCCCCTTGAAGGCCAGCACCTCGTCGAGGATCTCGTGCAGCGCCTTCTCGGGGGCGCCGCCAGCGTGCCGGTTGGCGTACTCCACGAGGCCCTCGAGGTGGAGCATCTCGCCCTCGGCGTTGCGGACGTCGGTCACGCCGTCGGTGTAGAGCACGAGCCCGTCCCCGGGGGCGAGGTCGAGGATCTTCTCCTCGTAGCGGTTGCGCTCGCCCTCCACGAAGCCGAGGACCATGCCGCCGGTCTTGCGGATCTCGATCGCCTGCTTCGCCGCGCGCCAGATCAGCATGGTCTCGTGGCCGGCGCCGGTGTAGTGGAAGGTCCCGGGCTCATGGTCGTAGCGGATCAAGACGAAGCTGCAGAACATCTCCTGGTCGAGGTCCGCGACCAGCAGGCTGTTGAGCAGCTCGACGATCTCCAGGGTCGAGCGCACCCCGCGCTGGACCATCGAGCGCAGGGCGCTGCGCAGGCTCGCCATGACCAGGCCCGCCGGGACGCCCTTGCCCGAGACGTCGCCGATCCCTATGAACAGGCTCTTGCCGTCGGGGGTGGGCACGTAGTCGTAGTAGTCGCCGCCGACGCTCTTGGCGGGGTGCATCCAGCCGTAGAGCTCGATCCCGGGGACGGCGGGGAGCTCGCGCGGGAGCAGCTTGCGCTGGATCTGGCTCGCGATCCTGAGCTCCTGCTCGATCCGTTCGCGCTGCCGGGCGTGGTGCAGCAGCCGCGCGTTCTCGATCGCCAGCGCCGCCTGGTCGCTGAACGCCTCGAGCAGCTCGACGTCGCGCTCGGCGAAGGCTCCGACCTCGCTCGCGTCGAGGTAGACCGTGCCGAAGATCTCGCTCTTGATCCGGAAGGGGACGCACACGATCGAGCGCAGGTTCAGCCCGCTGACGCTCTTGAAGCGGCCAAAGGTCTGGTCGGCCTGGGCGTTGGTGGTGAGCACCGCCTGCTTGGTGTCGATCACCTGCAGGCACACCTGGGTCGAGACCTGGGCCTCGGGGTTGGGGATCGTGCGCTGGTCGTGGCTGCGCGCGATCTCGATCTTGAGCCGCACCCGGTCTTGCTCTTCGGCGTCGTTGAGGATCAAGAACCCGCGCTCGGCGGCCAGCAGCGCGATCGCGGAGTCGATGATCCGCTTGAGCAGGCTGCGCAGGTCGTGGACCTCGTTGAGCTGCTTGTTGATCTCGAGCAGGCGCTTGAGGTCGTCGCGCTCATGGGCGAGGACCGCCGCCTCTTGCTTGCGCAGCGTGCGCAGCGGCCCCGAGGCCGTCGCGTGCAGCGCCTCGGCCTCCTCCGGCTCGAGCCGGGAGGTCGCCGGGAGCGGCGAGCGGCGCATGGGCGGGTTGGGGAGCGACGGCAGCGAGGCCGCGCTCGTGGCGAAGATCATCAGCGTCGAGCCGCACTCGATCTCGTCGAGGTCCTTGAGCTCGCGCGACACGACGCGGCTCCCGTTGACCTTGGTCCCGTTGGAGCTGTTGCAGTCGGTGAGGACCACCGCCCCGTCCTCGCGCTGCTCGATCACGCAGTGCCGGCGAGACATGTTCGGGTCGGGGACCTCCAACACGTTGTCGACCGAGCGCCCGACGGTCGTGACCGCCGCCTCGAGCTCGTGGGTCGAGTGCGGACCCCCTCCGATCGTGATCGCGAGCAGCGGGGGGCGTGCGTCGGGGGTTGCGCGGGGGGCGGTCATGCAGAGATCGTAGCTACTCCGCCTCGTAGGTGAAGGTCAAGGGGTACCCCTGGGCGCGCGCCAAGGAGTGCGCCTGGTCGACCTTGAACTCGGCCTGCTCGAAGCTGTAGGCGCCCACGAAGGCGATCCCCTTGGTGTGGGCCTCGAGCATGATCTTTAGCGCGTCCTTGTGGTGCTTGGCGAAGTAGGTCGCCAAGACCTGCACCACGAAGAGCATTGGTGTCACGGGGTCGTTGTGCAGGAACACCTTGTAGCGCGGCGCGAGCCGCGTCTTGGTCTGCTCCTGGGGCAGGGTCACCGTCCCCGGGTCGAGGACGGGCTCGCCGGTGGCCGAGGCTGCGGGTGCGCTCACTGATCCTCCTCCTGCGCGCCGTCCTCCTCGGCGCCCTCGTCGTCTCCGGCGGCGGGCGCCTTGCCGTCGCCCTGGGGGTCCTCCACCGCGGGCCCTTCTCCGTCGCCAGGCGGCGCGTCGGCGAGGGGGGTCAGCAGCCCGAGCTCTTCGCGGAGGGCCGTCCAGCGCTCGAGCTCGGCGACCTGGGCCTGGGCCTCGGCGAAGAACAGCACGTCCTCGGCCTCGTCCGGGCGCTGGGAGCGGGCCAAGGTGCGGGCCACGAAGGCGAGCTCGTCGTCCCGGAGCACGTCGTAGCCCCCTTGGGCAGCGACGAAGGCCCGGGCCACGACCGCGGAGACCTCGAGCTGGCCTTCGCTCAGCGCGTCGGCGGCGGCCAGGCGCAGCCGGGTCAGGCGGGCGGCGCGGGGGTCGGTGCGCTCGCCCGGATAGACGCAGAACACGAGGGCCGTGCGCCCGCTCCCCGCGACCAGGGCCAGGGCGTCGCCGCCGACCCGCCAGATCGCGGGGCGGGGCAGGGGGCGTCGCAGGAGCTCCCGCCCGTCGCTGGGGTCGAGGGCGATCAAGAGCGGGACCTCGTCGTCGTAGGCGTCGCGCATGCCGCTGATCGCGAACACGGCGTGCTCGCAGCCGACGAGCTGGCGCGCGGCGGCGCGGGGCAGGTCGGCGCGAGCCCACGCGGCGGCGGGCCCGTCGTGCGCCACCACCGCAGTCTGCCCGCAGGCGGCGAACCAGCGCGAGCCCACGGCGGCGAGGCCGTGGACCGGAGCGTCCCCGACCTGGACCTCGAGCTCCGGGGTCTCGCTGCCTGCGAACCCCAGCACCTGGCCGTCGCGGGTCCCGACGAGGCCGAGCGCGCCCCAGCCCACGGGGCCGGCGCTGAGGCCCTGCGCGGCGTGGGACCACTCGGAGGAGCCGTCGGGGCGAAGGGCCAGCAGGCCCCCGCTGTGGCGGGCGAAGAGGCGGCTGCCGAGGTGCGCGAGCGCGCGCACACTGCGCGAGCCGAGCCGGGCGCGCCAGCGCGCCCGCCCGAGGGTCGCGTCGAGGAGCTCGCACGAGCTGCGCCGGGAGCCCTCGGCGGTGAGCAGGAGCTGGTGCGCGCCGTGGGGCTCGGCGGCCGCCGCGAGCACCTGCTCGGCGTCGGGCAAGGTGTGGCTGGCGATCAGCCGCCCGTCGTGGGGGTCGACCAGGAACAGGGTCACGCCGAGGAACTTCGCCTTGCGCCAGCTGCGGTTGAGCGGACGCCAGAACGCGTTGTAGAGCGCACCCACGACCGGCGTCGTCTCCCGGGCGCGGCCCGGGTCCTGGGCCGCGACCACCCCCGCGGGGGCGCGGTAGAGGGCCACCGGCTCCCAGCCCAGTTGCTCGGGGAGGGCGCCCTCCGGCCCCTGGGGGGTGGGCGGGGTGAAGCTCCAGGTCGACTCCCCCTGCTGCGCGGAGAGCCCTTGCAGGGTCGTGCTGCCCGGCAGGCAGGCGACGACCTGTCCGGCGATCAGGAGCGGCGGCGGCGCGCCCTCGGCGACGCTCGCGCCGTCGCCGGGGAGGCGCCGCTCCCAGAGCCGAAACGCGCCCGCCGCGGAGTCCTCGGCGGCGATCTGGGGGGCGTCGCCGGCCACCGCGGCCAGGCGCGCCTCGAGGGCGAGGGAGTCGGGGGAGCGGGCGAGCGCCCGGCCGTAGGCCTCGCGCGCGCCGGCGTAGTCTCCGGCGTCGCGGAGCGCGTCGCCCAAGGCCCTCAGGACGCCGGGGTTGGGGTCGAGGGCCGCGACCAGGCGCAGCTCTTCGATCGCCTCGGGCAAGAGCCCGTGGTCGAGGAGCCAGGTCGCGACGGTCGCGTGCACCGTCCGCAGCGCGCGGCCGCGTTGGGCGTCGCGAAAGAACGCGGCGTCGCCCAGGACCCCCGGCGCGCCGCGCCGCGCGAGGAGCTCGCCGAGCCGTTGGCAGAGCACGTCGTAGTCGGGCTCGCCCGGGGCGGAGTAGCGGATCTCGCTCAGGTAGATCGCCAGCGCCTCGTCGACCTGGCCTCGGTCGCGGCAGAGGTCGCCCCGGGCCAGGATCAGGTCGTGGCGGTAGGGGTTGCGGCCGAGGGCCTTGCGGTAGAGCGTGTCGCCGGCGTCCGCTTGCCCGCACGCGAGGTAGGCGCGCCCGAGGCGGATCAGGGTCGGGGCCGAGACCTGGCCGGCCTCGACGGCGACGGCGACGCGCTCGAGCAGGGCCAACCCGGCCTCGGAGTCCCCCTCGCGGACGCGCAGCTCGCCGAGGCGAATGGCCGCCCCAGGGTCGTCGGGGAGCCGCTCCGCGAGGGCTTCGGCGAAGGGGCGGGCGTCGGCGAGGCGCTCGGCCTCGAGCAGGAGGTCGATCAGCTCGAGGAGCCGCGCGGGCGGCGCCTGGGGGTCGGCGCGCGCCGCCTCGAGCGCGCAGGCCAGCCCGGCCTCGTGCTGGCCGGCGCGCCGCAGGAGGCGACTCCGGAGCCACGCCACCTGGGGAGCGGGGGCCTCGTCCTCGAGGACCTGCAGCAGGCTCGCGTCGTGGGGCGTGGGCTGCGGCGCGGCCGCGAGGTAGGCGTCGATCGCGGCCAGGCGCAAGACCGCGTCGGGGTCGTAGCGCGCCACCCGCACGAGGAACGCGACGCCGCGGGTCCCGCCGCGCTCCCCGAGCAGCGCGATCCCCCGCAGCCGCTCCTGAGGGGGCAGGTCGGGCCAGGCGTCGAGGGCGTCGCCGACCAGGTCGCGGAGCCCGGGGTCGACCCTCCAGCGCAGCTCGCGGGCGAGCTCGCGGGCGGCCATCGCGCGCTCCGCGTCGGGGTCGAGCTGCGCCCGCTCCAGGTAGGGCAGGGCCTCGCCGCCGATCTCCCGCAGCCCCTCGCGCGCCGCCTCGCGGGTGGCGAAGTCGTCGTGGCCGAGCTCCGCGATCAAGCGCAAGATCTTGCTCGCGTTGGCCGTGCGCGTCGCCCGGGCGCGCTCGAAGGCCTCGTTCTGCGGGGCCTGGGCCGAGGCCACCCCGGCGCAGAGCGCCAGGACCCAGAGGAACGGGCGGACCACGTCAGGGGCGCGCGGGGAGCAGGGGGGGGGTCGCATACCTCCCAGTGTATCGGGTGTGGGAACGGGGGTCACAGTCGCTCCACCGCGTCGCAGCGGACCTCAGCGTCCTCGCCCCTCCAAGGCGCGCAGGGCCTCCTCCAGGTCGATCGAGCCCCCCAGCGGCCCCTCGTCGGAGAGCGCCCCGAAGGTCATGCGCAGGTAGTCGCGGGTCGAGAGCCCGAGGTCGCGCAGGCCGTCGCGGACCGTGCGCGCGGTGGCCCGGCCGAACATGGCCTCCAGGACCAGCGCCCCGGAGTCGTCGACCTCGAGGTCCTCGTCGCCGTGGGCCTGCTCCAGGAAGCGCGCGAAGGTGCCCCGCACGTCCAGCTCGGGGAGCTCCGCGGCCAGGGTCTCGACCCACTGGGCGAGGCTGACCACGCGGTAGGCGTGCGCAGCCACGGCCGCGCGCAGCGCCGCGTGGAGCGCCTCGGGGCCGGCCTCGGCCTCGAGCGCGCGGTAGAGGTAGGGGGCCTTGCCGTAGACCAGGGCCGCGTATTCGAGGGAGGTGGCGAAGGCGCTCGTGGGGCGCAGCGCGGCGCGGTCGGCCCCCCCGAGGGCGCGGTAGAGCGCGTAGGGCACCTTCACGTTGCGCACGAAGGCCGCCGCGCCCTCCGCCTTGCCGTGCCGGTCCGCCAGGGCCACGCCGGCGAAGTACTGCGCCAGCGGCTCGTCGATCACGGGTTCGCGTCGGCTGTCGTTGCCGACCACGCCGTGGAAGTACTGGTGCGCGACCTCGTGGGCGACGGTGAACTCGAGCTGCTCGCGCAGGTGTTCACTCCCGGGGGCCGGCTTGGGTTCGGGTTCGCCCCGCCGGGGCCGCCCGCCGCGCTCGAGGAGGTCGCCCATTTGCTCGAGCGCCTTGAGGTAGATCGCCAGGGGGCTCCCCGAGCTGTCGGGCGCGCGGTAGAGCATGCCCGCCACGAGGACCATGCCGCTGAACTCCACGCCTCCCGCGCCGCCGGCGAGCGAGGCCTCGGCGACCTCGAGCTCTCGGTAGGGGTAGGGCCCGAGGCGCCGGGCGTAGGACTCCAGGGCCGAGGCCGCGACCTGGAGCACGAAGGCCCCGGCCTCGGCGTCGCGCGCGCGGAACACGCTGCGGACCCGGGTCTCGCCCACCTGCCGCTCCACGGCGCGCAGGTCGCGCCCGGCGACGAAGACCAGGTCTCGCGCGAGCTCCCCCTGCGACTCGACCTGCTGCAGCCCCGCGCCCGCGTCGGACGGGGGGCCGTCGAGGAGGTTGCTGACCAGGGTCAGCCCGGCGGGGAACACCGTGCGCACGCGGAAGCTGGCGAGGTCGTTGTAGGCCAGGTCGCCGACCCGGGCGCCGCCCTCGGTGTCGAACCCCGCCTCCCGCAGCGGAGGGACCTGGGGAAACGCGCAAGCGAGGGTCACGATCCCGTCGCCCTTGCCCAGCAGGCCGTAGTCGGCGGCGCGGGTCCCGCCGACGGCGCCGAGGGAGGCGTTGGCCTGGGCGTAGGGGTCGTTGACGCTCGCGGCGAGCACCCGCAGCCGACCGCGGTAGTCCACGACCACGCGCGCTTCCGCGCCCGGGGCGAGGGGCTCGGCGAAGCGCAGCTCCACCAGGGAGGGACGCAGCGCGACGAGCTCGACCGCCGGCCCGGCCTCGGCGGAGGCCCCCACGACCTCGAGCGCGCCTGCGTCCTGGCCCGCGCCGCCGTGATCGGCGAGGGCGTTGGGGTGCAGCGCCAGCGGCAAGGCGGGCAGCGCGCGCGCGCCGTGGTTGCGGAAGGTGATCGTGACCTTGCCGCGGAGTCGACCCTGACCGTCGTCGAGGGCCTGGTCGATCGCGTAGTGCGTGAGCTCGCTCAGGGGGCGGCCGAGCTGCGCCTCCGCCGCGGCCCGGGCCTCGGGGGAGAGCAGCCTGGCGGGCTCCTGGGCGTGCGCTGCGCCTACGCCGAGCACCCCCACGAGGACCGCGACGCGCGCGAACGGGGTCATGAGCGAACCTCCCACGACTCGAGCGTAACCGCTGGGCGCGGGCCGAGCGCTCACAGCAGCCAGCGCGCGGCGTAGGCCACGCCGAGGCCGAGGTAGGTCCCGAGGGCGATCCCCAGGAGCGCGGCGGAGATCCCCGAGAGCACGAGCGCGCGGTTGCCGAGGTTGGCGGCCACGGGCGGGACGAAGGCCGGGGTGTAGATCGCCGCGGTGTGGGTGAGCACGCAGGTGTCGCGGTCGATCCCCGCCAGGCGCGAGAGCGCCGCGTGGCCCGCGACGCCGAGGAGCAGCACGCAGAGCGTCCAGGCGCAGAGCACGCCGCCCGAGGTGGCCAGCTCGCGCAGGTCGGCCAGGCAGCCGAAGGCCAGGCAGAACACGACCAGGAGGTAGTCTCCGAGCAGGGGGCCGGCGCGCAGGACGCGCAGCGCGGGGACCAGGCTCGCGAGCGCGGCGAGGGTCGTGACGGCGA
>JAGQRJ010000946.1 GCA_020425635.1 Planctomycetota bacterium
AGGTCCCGAGCACGACCGCGGCGTCCTCGGCGGCCTGCATGTCCTCCTCGAGCGGCCCCGCGGTGGAGACCACCGCGCCGGTCAGCCCGCCTTTGGGCTTCAGCGCCGGAGCCTGCTCCCCGCCTTGGGCGTACACGCTCAGCGCGAGCACAGGAGTCGCTACGACGATCCATATCCGCTTCATGAGTCCCTTCCTCGTCTCTTCCGCGCAGATAAGCCGCAAGCTCGGGGCCGCGGCATAAGTCCCTTCCTGGCTAGGCACGCAAGGGAGAACGACGGCGCGCGGACAGCTTCCCGCGACGCTGTCCCAGCTCTGTTCCGCCTGTTCAAGTCCGCCCCAGGTGTCCTGGCCTGGAACACCTCCCTCGTAAAGCCCTTGGCGAGCAGGTTGTCCGGCGTTAGCCCCCCGCTCGACGTCGACCTCAGCGCGCAACGGTCCGTGCCAGCCTATGAATGGGCCGAGCGCCAACCAAGTGAACAGCCTGCGCTGGGAGATCGCGCAGGCTGCTCGTGGAGAAGGAAAGAAGGCCTCAGAAACCGCGTCGGACGGCCCAGCGCAGAGTTCGCGAGGTAAAGGACTGAATCAGCGACCCAGCGCCTCCTGCTCGGCGTCCAAACGCCGTCCGTAGAGGATCAGCGTGGCGTCGAGCGCCACGAGGTCCGCCCGCAGCTCATGGCCCGGGGTCTCTCCGATCACCCTCCGCCAGATCGAGCGCACCTTGCGGAGCTCGTGTTGACGCGCGATCAGCTCCGTCAGGGTTCCGCCGAGCAGTTGAGGATCTACGTGCTGTTCGCGCCAAACTCGGCGAGCCTCTTCAAGCAGGACCCAGGCGTAGCCCGTGGCCTGGAGGTCGGCCCCCGCGTGGTGGGCGCGAAAGGCAGCCAGCTCTGCCATGGCGCGGGCGGGCGTGTTCTCGATCGTCGCGCTCCAGCGGAGGTAGCTGACCCGCTTGAACTCCTCGACGAGCTTCGAGGCTTCGTTCAGCTTGACCGACAGCTCACGCCGGACCGCGGGGTCGGCGGGCGGGTCCCCGCGCAGGGCCCGCAGCTCGACCTCGAACTCGAGGAAGGCGCCGAGCACCTGCTTGCGCGACACGTCAGGCCGGGCCAACAGTGCGCGCGCCTCGACGCAGAGCGCCTCCAGCGCCTCGAGCCGGCTCGGCGGCTGCGCGACGACCGGCCCCGCGCTCGCGTCCTTGGCGAAGGGCATGAACGTGCGCTGCTTCGACTCGCCCTTGGTCCCGCCGCCCAGCAGCGCGCGGGCCACGCCTCGGACGGACTGAACCTCGAGCCAGACGCCCGCCTTGGTGAGCTCCACCACGCGGTAGGCCCTGCCCTCGATCCGTAGCGTGCTCCCAAGCTTCGCCTGGGCTGGCGCCTCGGGCGGCTGAGGCTCCTGCCCAAACGCCGCGGCAATCGCCAAGGGAGCCAGCGCTCCAACCCACCAAGACTTCATGAGTTCCTCTCTCTCACCCCGGGTTGGTGAGGAGAGGCCCCCGCGTTAGCCGGGGGTCCCGAGAAAGGGCTCGAAGGTGCGCATTTCCTCGGCGAACTCTTCCTCCGACGAGCAGTAGCGCGCGACCTCGGCGCGCAGCGCCTCGGCCAGGCGCTTCCTCGCCTTGTGCAGCGCGACCCGCACCGCGCCGGCGCTCCGCCCGGTGCGCTCGGCGATCTCCCCCGGCCCCAGCCCCTCGGCGGCGAGGGCGAGCAGCTGGTGCTGGCCCGGGTAGGCGGCGTGCACGACCTCGAGCGAGCGGCGCACCAACTCCTGCAGCCAAAGCGCGGCGAAGTCGGCCTCCGCCGCAGGGTCCGCAGTGGCCTCGAGGGGCACACGCTCGAGCCCCCCTCCGCGCTTCTCCGCCTGCTCGCGCCGGCGCAGCTCGCTGGCGAGGTTCAGGGTGATCCCCAACAAGTAGCTGCGGAACCGACCGCGCTCTGCGTCGGCCCGTCGCAGCAGGTCCCGCCCGAGGAGGCGCAAGAACACCTCTTGCACGACGTCCTCCGCTCGGTCTTCAGGCACCCCCCGACCGCGGAGGAAGCCGATCAAGGGGGCCCGGTAGCGCAGGGAGAGTTCGTCGAAGGCCGTGGCCCCGCCTTCGGCCGCGGCGTGCAGGCGCGACCAGAGGGTGGTATGAAACCGGCTCACCTCCGCAGCGTAGCCGCGACTCGAAGAGGGATCCAGCGAGGCACCGTGGACCCACCGATCGACCCACTCCGCGCCTTCCGCCTGCTGGCGCACAGCGACCTCGCCGCCCCTGCGCCCGAACTCAGCAGGCCGATCGGCGCGGGTCCACAGGTCGGCGACGTGCTCGAAGGGCGCTTCCGACTCGACGAGCTCCTCGCGCGGGGAGGCATGGGGCAGGTCTTTCGCGCGCAGGACACGGCCCTCGAGCGCCCGGTCGCGATCAAGACCCTGCTCCTCCCCGGCGGCGAAGCCCGCCTCCGCTTCAGCCGGGAAGCCGAGCTGACCGCGCGCCTGCGCCACGCGCACGTGCTTCAGGTGCACGGCAGCGGGGAGGCCGCCGGCTCGTGCTACATCGTCTACGAGCTGATCGAAGGCGCGCGCACCCTCGAGGACGCCCTCGCCGTCCTGGACCTCGACGGTCGCCTCGACCTGCTGGAGCAGGTCGCGGAGGGGGTCGGCGCCGCGCACGCCCTGGGGATCGTGCACCGCGACCTCAAGCCGCAGAACGTGCTGGTCCGTCCCGGGGGGAGCGCCCTCGTCGCCGACTTCGGCGTGGCCCACATGGAGACCAGCAGCCTGACCGTCAGCGGACAAATGCTGGGGACCCCGGCCTACATGGCCCCCGAGCAGGTCAACGGCGAGTCGATCACCCCGGCCACCGACGTCTGGTCCCTGGGGATCATGCTCTACGAGGCGCTCTACGGCCGACACCCCTTCGCCGACGCCCTCGGGCTCCCGGCGCTCATGCAGCGGATCCAAGACGTCGAGCTGGACTGTCCCGCCGGGCCCCCGCGGCCGTTGGTGCGGCTGCTGAGGCGCAGGCTCCTCGTCGCGGCCCCCGCCGAGCGGGTCGCCGACGGCGACGCGTTCCTG
>JAGQRJ010000947.1 GCA_020425635.1 Planctomycetota bacterium
CGCGCGGCTGCGCGCAGCGGCCGCGGGGAGCTCCGCCGCGTCGGCGTAGGCGGCCATGCGCTGGGCGAGCTCACCGACGGCGTCGGGGGCGAGCTGGTTGGCGCTGCGCTCGAGGGTGTCGAGGAGCTCGTCCAGCGTCCGCGACGCGAAGGCGCGGTTACCCATGCGGTCCGAGAGCCCGACCAGCTCCACCCGGCCCCAGGCCCCGGCGTAGCGGCCCCAGGCGTCGCGCAGCTCGACCGGGAGCTCGGCCAGGCGGCCGAAGGCTTCGACCGCGTTGAGCTGGTCCGAGGGGCTCGGCTCCGGGAGGGCGAGGTAGCGCCTCCCGAGCTCGAGCAGCGCGCCGGCCTGGACCGAGGGCCGCTGCGCGTTGCGCGCCGCCAGGCGCAGCAGCTCGAGGGCCTCCTCGCGCCGATCCGGGCCGAGCTGGCGCGCCGCCTCGACCAGGCGGTCGGGGAGCTGGGTGGTGACGGCCCCCAGCAAGCCGCCGGGCGCAGGCAGCTGCGCGGGGAGCGTGGGGGTGGCGCGGGGGGCCGGGACCCCGCGCGCGCCCTGAGCGTCGAAGAGCACGAAGCCGGTGAGCTGGGGGTCGTGCTCGGCCCGGTCGCTCAGGGCGTCGGCCAGCTCCGCCTGCGGCGCGTTGCGCGAGCGCTCCTCGATCTGCTGGCGCAGGCGCCGGGCGGGCTCGCGGAGCACGCCGTCGAGTTCGCGCACGATCCCCTCGGCCCGGCGCTGGAGCCCGAGCGCCCGATCGGACTGCCGGGCTCGAGCTTCGGCGTCGAGGGCTTGAAAGGCCAAGGTCGTGAGCAGCACGCTCGGCACGATCAAGGCGAGCACGAAAACGAGCGTGATCCTCAGGGGCTTCTCCCCGCGCGCAGCTTCGATCGTAACCCACGCGGTCGCTTCGACGGCGTCGGCTTGCTCGCCGCTGGCTCGGGTGCTACAACCGACCGGAAGGGCTCGAGCCATATCAAGGCTCTGCAGGGGTTTAGATGCGATTCGGCCTGCGCATGCTGCAAGGCGCGTTCGCCGGTCGAGTGCTCGGTCTGGCCCAAAACCAGACCGTGATCATGGGGCGCGGCTCGGACACGTCGGTGCGACTCCCTGACATGTCCCTCTCCCGGCGGCATTGTCAGCTGACGAACACGCCGCGCGGGCTCCTGATCGCCGACCTCGGCAGCTCCAACGGGACCTACCTCAACGGGACGCGGCTGCCCCAGGGCTGGCACCAGGTGCGCCCCGGGGATCGCGTGTCCCTCGGCGCCTGCGAGTTCCACGTCTTCGACTACGACGCGGCCCCGCCGGTCAACAACTCGGGGGTGCACCGCAACCCGGCCGTCGCCCCCGCGGCGCCCTCCCCCGCGGACTCGGCGTCCCAGCCCGCGGCGCTGCCCGACGCCGACCGCTTCGACGGCTTCCGCCTCCAGCGGAAGCTCGGCCAGGGCGCCTTCGGCGAGGTGTTCCAGGCGATCGACCTCGCCCAGAACCGGGTCGTCGCGCTGAAGGTCGTCAACGCGCAGCTCGTGCGCAACCCCAAGGACATTCAGCGCTTCTTGCGCGAGGCCGAGACCGGCCAGAGCTTGAACCACCCCAACGTGCTCAAGATCTACTCGGCGGGCGAGAGCCGCGGCTCGTACTACCTGGCCATGGAG
>JAGQRJ010000948.1 GCA_020425635.1 Planctomycetota bacterium
CAGGGGTCCTCTCCGGCGGCGGGCGACGCCCCCACGAGCAACGCCAGGAGGAGGCAGGTCAGCGAGGGGCGACGGACCACGGCCTAGGCCACTCCGAACTGCTGCATGAGCCAGCGCCCGCCGCCGGGGGCCGTGCTCAGGGCTATGTCCTGGTCGACCGGGGGTCTGACCCCGACCGCCGTGGGCACGTTCCACTTCGGGTCGCTCGCGATCGGGAAGCCCAGGGCTTGATAGACGAAGCCTCCCAGCGCGCTCGGCTCGACGGGGTCCACGAGCTTCGTGGCGCTGCGCACCGTCCAGGTCCCGTCGGGGCCCGTGTCGCCGACGGCCGTGGTGCGGAACGCGGGCTGGTTGATCGAGAGCATGGCCCAGGAGAAGCCCGAGGCCCAGTGGTCGCGGCCGTCGGGCTTGGAGGTGTTTGGCGTGCGCCCGAACTCTCCGCCCATGAGGATCAAGACGCGCTTGCCCGTCGCCTTGAGGTTCTGCGCCATGCGCGCGACGGCCACGTCGGTGGTGTCGCCCCAGTTGCGGCGAATGCGCTCGCTGTTTCCGGTGTGGGTGTCGTTGCCCCCGATCCCCATGGCGACGTAGGGCACCCCGGCCTTGACCAGCTCCTGGCACATCGTCAGCCGCTGAATGTCGCCGCTGGGCGCGGTGGGGCCGCCCGGCAGGAGGGTCTTGCCGGTGAGGTCGAAGGCGTTGGCGGCGGTGCCCTGGGTCGTGATGTCGTAGGCCTGCTTCCATGCGGCGTCCCACTCGCCGGCGGCCGCGTCGGGTCGACCCGGGAGGAAGCTGCGGTTGAAGGCCTGGATCAGGTCGCGGCGGCGGGTGTAGCGCTCGGCGCTGACCGGGCGCCGCAGGGGGCGATCGGCGTTGCTCAGGCTGAATACCTGGTACGCCGTGCCGGTCTGGCCGCCCTTGGCCGAGTTCGCCTGGTCGCCGTTGCTCCCGTTGATCAGCACCGAGCCGACGCCCAGGCCCTGACCCTGGAAGTAGTGGTTCATGGACGCCGCGGTCGAGGGGTAGACGTCGGCGACCGGGCTCTGCCAGAAGCAGTTCATCCACTCCTGGGCCGATTCGTGGCTCCCGTTGCCGTGGGTCATGCTGCGGACCGCGCCGAGGCCGACCGCGGGGTCGTTCATGACCAGATTCGCCAGGTTGGGGAAGACCTCGCTGATCCGAAACGGCTGCCCATAGATGTCGTTTACGCCGAGGTTGATCGTGTTGAAGTAGTTGCTGGTCGAGCCCGGGTCGGCGGGGTCCCAGGTGTCGGTCTGCGAGGGCGCGCCGGAGTAGAAGATCTGGATCACAGCGTCGTAGCGCTGGGTCCCCGGGTTGGGGGTGATCCCGTAGGCCTCGCGAGCGTGCAGCGCCGAGACCAGGTTCAGGCCGAAGGCGCTGGCGCCCAGACCGAGGGCGCGCTTGAGGAACGAGCGCCGGGTGTCACAGCAATCTCGGCTCATGGTGAAGACTCCTTTGGGCTCTGCGCCCGAGTGGGTTGGTGTTCGTGTTCGTGGGTCGCGGGTGGGGGGGGGTCGATCAGCGGAAGAGGAACTCTGCGGAGGCCCCGATCGCGGCGGCCACGTCTTGCAGGCACTCGTTGGTGTTGGCCGACGCGGCCCTCGCCTGCTGGCACGCGGCCAGCTCGGCGGCGGTCGGCTCGCGCCCCAGCCCGTTGCGGGTCAGCTCGGCGACCGCGTCGTCGAAGCTGATCTGGTTGCCGTCGACCGCGCTCGCCAATTGCGCGACCCGCGAGCCACCGCCGATCTTGCCGTTGATCGCCTCCGGCGCGTTGAGCAGCACGAAGGCCTGGTCGAGGCTCACGGTGTCGCGCCGGCTGCCGATCGAGTCCCGGTTCGGGGCGCCGAAGGTGAAGCGGAACAGCGTGTTGGCGCTCAGCGTGCGGTTCGCGATCTGGTGCACGCCCTGCTCCAGGACCTCGCTATGGTTGCGGCGCAGGACGTAGCGACCCTGGAGTCGGTCGGCCCGAGCGTCGGCGCGCTCCGAGCTGAGCTGATACAGCTTGGAGTTCATGGCCAGGCGCAAGAAGGTCTTGAGCGAGGTCCCCGAGTTGGCGAACTCGGTGGCCAGGGCGTCGAGCAGCACCGGCGTCTGGACCCCGTCGAGGTTGGCCTTGAGGAACTGGTTGGGGTCGAGCAGCGGCGTGGCGATCTCGGACCACACCCGGTGGGAGAAGCCGCGGTAGAAGGCGTTGCTCTGCGAGAGCAAGCCGGCCAGGGCCTGGCGGCGCACGGCGAGGGTGTCCGCGAGGGTGGGGAGGTTGTTGGGGGCGTTGGCGTAGCCGTCGACCACGAAGCGCGGCTCGACCGGGGTGCCGAAGCGCCCGCCGCTCTTGTTGATCTTGCGCGCGTCCTCGGGGCTGCCGGCGAGGAAGGCATACAGGCCGAAGTTGTCGTCCTGGACCCAGCGCGGATCGTCCAGCGGCGAGGTCAAGGGGTGATCGTGGCAGCGAGCGCACTTCGAGCTCATGCCGACGAAGGCCTCCATGACCACGTCGGTCCGGGTGTGGCCGCGGTTGTCGTTGTGTTCGCGCCAGAAGGCGACCCCCTCTTCACCTTGCTCCTGCACGAGCCGCGAGAGGATCTGCGAGACCGGCATGTCGCTGCGCAGGTTGTTGGTCATGGGGACGTCGAAGTTGAAGGTGGTCTCGACGTTGTTGATCGTCTCCTTGAAGGTGGGTCGAACCTGGAGCCAAGGCCCGATCAGGTCGCGGACCCAGTGGTCGGCGAACTCGTCGCTGGCGAGGAGCTGGTCGATCTTCGCGGCGCGCTTCTGGGGGTCGTTGGAGGCGAGGAAGGCGGTGACCTCCTGCTCGCTCGGCAGCCGACCGACCAGGTCGGCCGTGACCCGCGAGAGGAACTCGGCGTCGCTGCTCAGCGCCGCCGGCTCGATCCCGTTGGCCCTCAGGGCGCTCAGGGCGGCGACGTCGAGGGGGTTCGTCGAGCCGGCGAGGGGCGCGCCGCTGTAGCCGGCCGAGCCGCTCGCGCTGAAGGTCACGGGGGTCAGGTTGCCCGCCGTCGCCCGCGCGGTGTTGGTCCCCGCGGCGACCCCGAGGGTCCAGGTCGTGCTCGCCTGTCCGTTGGCGGCGGTCAGGGTCATGGCGTCTGCCAGCGCGCCGCCTCCTGCGGTGACCTGCCAGGTCACCACGACGCCGGCCAGCGGATCGCCGTTCATGTCCTTCACGGTCACGACGAGCGGGTTCGCCAGGGGCTGCCCCACGGGGCCTGACTGGGCGTCGCCGGAGGTGCGCTCGAGGGTGGTCGGGACCACCTGCTGCGTGGTCTGAACCGCGCCCGAGAGCACCCAGTCCGAGATCGTCGCCGCCTCGGCAGGGGTCACGTATTGATTCATGGTGCCGCCGGGCTGGGTCTTCTGCACCAGCGCGCTGTTGGCCGGGTCGGCTGGGACGACGAAGGCCACGTTGGCGAAGGAGATCTGGCTCGTGACCTCCTGGTAGTTGGTGAGGGGCCGCACCGCGAACACGCCGCCCGGCGCGTGGCAGACGATGCACTTGGCGGTCAGGATCGGCTTCACGTCGTCGACGTAGGTCAGCGGGAGCGCCATGGCGTTGAAGGTCACGGGGGTCACCCCGCCCACGGAGGCGGTCATGCTCTGCGCCTGGACGTTCATGCCCAGGGTCCACTCGGTGGACGCGCGCCCTTGGGCGTCGGTCATGGCGGCGCTGGGGTTCAGCGTGCCCTGCCCGGTGGTCACCGCGAAGGCGACGCGCACGCCGGGCAGCGGGGCGCCGGCGGCGTCGTTGACCTGGACCACGATCGGGCTGCCCAGGGCCGCCCCGCCGCGTCCGGTCTGCATGTCGCCCGAGACGGCGACCAGGGCCGAGGGCGTCTTCGCCTGCGCCATGGCGCCGAAGGTCAGCGGCGAGCCGGTTTGTCCGGCCGCGGTGGCGGTGACCGTGTTCGCGCCGGGGGTCATGCCGAGGGTCAGCTCGACCGCGGCGCGTCCCTGGGCGTCGGTCTTGACCGTCGAGGCCGAGAGCTGGCCGCCGCCCGCGGTGACCGCGAAGGCGACGTCGAAGCCGACGCGGGGTTGGTTGTTGGCGTCGACCACGCTCACCACGAGGGGCTGCGCGAGCTTCGTCCCGACCGCCCCGGTCTGCTGGTCTCCGGAGACCTTGGCCAGGGTCCCCGCGGCGACGCGGCCCATGGCGCTGAAGGTGATCGGGGAGCCCTTCTGGCCGGGGGCCGCGGCGGTCACGGTGTTGGCTCCGGCCGCGGGGCCGAGGGTCAGCTCGACCGCGGCGTGGCCTTGGGCGTCGGTGTTCACGGTCGAGGCCGAGAGCTGGCCGCCGCCCGCGGTGACCGCGAAGCTGACCGCGAGGTTGGCCGCCGGCTGCCCGTTGGCGTCGGTCAGCGCGACCACGAGCGGCAGCGGAAGCTTGGCCCCCACCGCGCCGGTCTGCTGGTCGCCGGAGAGCTTGGTGATCGCGCCCGCGGGGACGGGCTGCGCGGTGGCGCCGAAGGTGACCGGCGAGCCGGTGAGGCCCGCGGCCGTGGCGGTCACCGTGTTGGCCACGGGCGAGGCACCGAGGGTCAGCTCGACCGAGGCGTAGCCCTGGGCGTCGGTCTTGACCGTGGCGGCGGAGAGCTGGCCGCCGCCGGCGGTGACCGCGAAGCTCACGTCGAAGCCGGCCACCGCCTGGCCGCTCGCGTCCTTGACGCTCACGACGAGCGGCGCTGCGAGCTTGGTCCCGACCACGCCGGTCTGCTTGTCGCCGGAGAAGGCCGCGATCTGGGACGCCGGCGCGGGGAGCGCCGAGGCGCTGAAGGTGACCGGGGTCAGCCCCGGGGAGCTGGCCGTGACCGCGTTGGCTCCGGCCGCCGCGCCCAGCGTGAGCTCGGTGGCGGCGACTCCCTGGGCGTCGGTCTGGGTCTGGGTCAGCGAGAGCTGTCCGCCGCCGCTGGCGACCGCGAACACGACCGGGACGTTGGCGACCGGAGCGCCGGCGGCGGTCCTGGCCGTCACGATCAGGGGCTTGGCGAGCTTGGTGCCGGCGACGGCTTGCTGCGCGTCGCCCGAGGTCTTCTCCAGCGCCGCCGCCGTGGGGGTCGCGGGCAAGCCCTTGGCGGTGAAGGTCACGGCGCCCGCGCCCACGGCGCTCGCGCCGAGCGCGTTGTCGCCCGGGGCAGCGCCGAGGGTCCACTGCGCTTGGGCATAGCCCTGGGCGTCGGTGGCGACCGTGGCCGGGTTGACCTGGCCGCCGCCCGCGGCGACCACGAAGCTGACGTCGACGTTGGGCAGCGGCGCGCCCTGCGCGTCGAGCAGCTGCACGACCACGGGGTCCTTGAGCGGCATGCCCGCGAGGGCGCTCTGCGCGTCGCCGGAGAACACGCTGAGGGTGGGCGCGGGGTTGGCGACGGCCTCCACGGAGAAGGTGCCGCGCGAGCGCTCGACGCGGAACTGCACGGTCGTCTGGCCCTCGTCGGGTCCGAGGGTCAGGCGGGTGCTCGCCTGGCCGGCGGCGTCGCTCACGGCCTGGTCGGCGGAGAGCGTGCCCCCGCCGCGGCGGACGTAGAAGTCGACCGTCACTCCGGGGCGCGGCGCGCCCTGGGCGTCGAGCAGGGTCACGACGAGCGGCTGCGCCAAGGGCTGACCCGGGGCGCCCACTTGACCGCTCCCGCTGGTGGTCACCGAGCCGTCGCGCGGCCGCGGGCGGACCTTGGGTGCGCCCGGCGACTTGGGTGCGGCCAGCTGTGGGCTCGCGGCGTTCGCGCCGTCGAGCTCGCCGAGCAGGTCGTCGAGGCCCGTGGGGTCGAGGGGAGTCAGGCCTGCGCTGGGGTGGCGCGCCGCGGCCCCACCCGTCGGGGTCGCGCCTCGGGGAGCGCGCGCGGCCGGGTCCGCGGCGCCGTCGTGGGCGCTCCAGACCGGGGTCTCCCGGGCCGAGGACGCCGTGGCCTCGAGCGGGTCGAGGCGGTGCATGACGTCGGGGCACTGGAGCTCGACGCGCTGGCCCTCGGCGCGCGTGGCGGCCCCCGCGGCGACGCTCGCGGTCTGCGCGGGGGGGGCCTTGGGGAGCAAGACGAGCGGGGCTGCCGCCAGCGCCAGCGCTGCGACGCCAAGCGCTGCGACGACCTCGGGGCGAAACTTCGTGTTCATACTGGCTCCGTGCAGGTGCCCGCTCCGGCGCGGCGGAGGGGGGCGAGACTGGCCAGGCGGAGCAGCGAGCTGCTCCGCCCGGCCTCGGTCCCTGAGAGGTTCGGGTTCAGGTTCGGGTTGCTGCAGGCGACGGTCGGGCCCGTGGGCGGCTCGATCGACGAGGGCGAGGGCTCTCGCGCCTGCACCCTCTTCATGTCGAGAATTCCGCGTCGTGTAGCACCCTGACCGAGGAAAATCGCAGGATTCGTTTGCTCCGAAACGGCGTCCTGTGGGGTCAGAGTGGGACGTAGCGACGTTCGCGCGGTGGGGCCTCAACCAAGGACGAGAGGCCCAGCGTCTGCTGGGCCTCTCGCGCGGAAGGCGTCGGGTGTGCTGCGGGGGGCTACTTGAACTTCGCCCCTGCCTGGATCCACTTGATGACCTTGTCGTATTGGGGGGAGGTCGTGTCGAGGAGCTTGAGGGGGTGACCGTGCCCCTGGGTTTGGAGCGCGCGCAGGAGCAGCTCCGACTGCGCGGGGGTGACGAGGTCGATCTGTTGCAGGACCGCCATGTAGTCGGCCGCGTCGTCGGAGAGGTTGGGCGAGAGGCTGAACTTCCGCCCCTGGTGACAGCCCGCGCAGCCGATCGCGAGCAGGTTGTCGCCCGCGAGGAAGGGCTTGACCTCGGTCGCGTAGGTCAAGGTGGCGGCCGGCGCGGGCAGGGTCGTGGCGGTCGCCGTGTTCGAGGGCGCGGAGCGCACGTTCCCGTTGAGCGCGATCACGCGGTAGTCGTAGGCCGTGGCGGCCGCGAGGCCGGCGTCGCTGTAGGTCGTGCTGTTCGCCGGGAGCGAGGCCACCTCGACGTAGGCGGCGGCGCCTGCCGGGCTGCGCTCCACGGAGAACGCGGTCTCGTCGTTGGAGGCGTCGGTCCACTTCAGGTCGACCTGCGTCGCGCTGACCGCCGCCGCCTGGAGGTTCGTGGGGGCGGCTGGGGGTGCGGCGACCTTGGGGCTGCGCTGCAGGATCAGGGCGCCGCCCGCGGTCTGCACGCCGACGGTCAAGGCTCCGGCGGCGTCGGTCTCGAGGACGGTGACCGCGGCGTTGGCGGGGAGCCCGGGCTCGTCGGTCCACTGGCCGTTGGCCTGGTGCAGCAGCCTCCCTGCGCTGGTGCCGACGCTCAGGGAGCCGTCGACCCAGGCCAGGGAGAGCGGCGCTTCGTTGGTGAAGCTGCCCGCGAGGAAGGTCCCGCCCTTGCGGCCCTCGCTGAGCAGCAGGACTTGACCGCGCAGGGCCTGGCCGGTGGCGGCGTCGAAGGTGCCGAGCGCGACCACGAGGAAGCCCGGGGCCGAGAGGAGCGCGGTGACTTCCTGGCGCTCGGTGGGCCCGGTGGCCGGGCCTGGGTCGGCGAGCGGGACCGCAGAGAAGCGCGTCCGCTGCCCGGAGAACAGGAGCGCCGGGCCGTTGCCGGCCGCCGGCGCGGCGCCGACCCACACCGCTCGGCCATGCTCGCAGGCGGCGGAGGGCAGCGCGCCCGGGAGCGCGGCGACGTCGGCCTGCCAACCCTTGCGGGTCTGCGCATGGACCGTCCCGTCGGCGCCGGGGCTGCCGGCGAACACGTAGACCCCCCGCCCGCCGCGGACGACGATCGCCTGGCGCTCGGCGCCGTCCCACACCTTGGTCCAGGCTTGCCCGTCGTACTCGTAGACGTCGGCGGCGCCGTCGACCGCCTCGTCTCCGAGGCTCGCGAGGTCGCCGTCGATCGCGGTGACGCCATAGTTGAGCAGCGCCTCGCGGGTCAAGAGGCCGTTCGCGTCGACGCGCTCGATCGCGGAGGTCGGCGAGTGCGCGACCAGCAGCCCGCGCGAGGTGTGTTCGACGGCGGTCACTGCGCCGTTGGCCTCCGCGTTGATCGCCACCGTGGCCCAGGTGTAGCCACCGGCGTTGCGCTGGGCGTCGGCCAGCGCAGGCGGCCCGCTCGGGGGGGCCGCCAGGGCCATGGCCGAGAGCCCCAGGGCGGCGCTGCAGCCGAGGGTGCAGGCGGCGGTACGTACGGTGAGCCGGGCTCGTCGGGTCATGAAGTCCTCCTGGTCAGGTGTTCGCGCTGTGCTCGCGCTCTCACCCACTCCATGCGTGGAGGACGGGGTCGTGTAACAGCCGAGTATCGGTTGCGCGCGTGAGCAGGGCCCCGAAGGGACTCAGCGGGCCTTGAGCGAGACGAGGGTGATGTCGTCGTGCATGCGCGCGCGCCCGCGGTGGGCGTGCAGCGCCTGCTCGATCAAGCCGCAGAGCTCCTTGGGAGAGCTCGCGCCGTGGGCGCGCACGAGGTCGACCGTCGCCTGCAGGCCGAAGCCTTGCTGGTCCTGGTTCATGCACTCGGTCACGCCGTCGGTGTAGAGCACCACGTGGTCGCCGGCGTCCAGGCGCAGCTCGTGCTCGACCAGCAGCTCGCTGGCCTCCTCGAGCACGCCCCCCGCGACCCCGCCGGCGCGCAGGACCTCGACCTCGCCGCTGGCCTGGCGGAAGACCAGCAGGTGCTCGTGTCCGGCCGGGGCGTAGCGCAGGGTGTTGGTGTTGCCGTCCCAGATCAGCACGTTGAAGGTCATGAACATGTTCGGAGGCGTCCCCCGACAGAGCATGACGTTGAGCGACTTGACGATCGGCAGCGGGCTGGAGGGCACGCCCTTGTGCTCGATCAAGGAGCGCAGGCCCGAGCGGGCCATGGCCATGACCAGCCCCGCGCCGACGCCTTTGCCGCTGACGTCGCCGATCGCGATCGTGAGCGAGTCCTGGGTGCCCTCGTGGGGAATGAAGTCGTAGTAGTCGCCCCCGATCTCGAGGGCGGGCGTCAGCGCGCCGAACATGTCGAGCCCTTTGACTCGGGGGATCACGTTGGGCAGCAGGTCGCGCTGCAGCCGGGCGGCGATGTTCAGCTCATGGCGGATCCGCTCGCGCTCCTTGGCGCGGGCGTAGAGGCGGGCGTTGGTGATCGCCACCGAGGCTTGGCCACAGAGGCTCTCGACGATGTCCTGGTCGGAGGGGTCGAACTCGTGGTTCGACTGCTGGGAGTCGACGTAGACGACCCCCATCACCCGGTCTTGCTCCTTGAGCGGAGCGCACATGATCGACTTGAGCTCCATTTGGACCATGGACAGGGAGAGGTCGGCCTCGCCCACGGTGTCGGTCATGATCGTCGACTGCTTGTCGGCGACGGTCTGCTCGACGACGGTGGTCGAGTAGGCGAACTCGGCCTCGCTGATGAACTCGTGGCGGGCGTTGCGCCCGACCTTGTAGACGAGCCTCCGCTCGTCGCCGCGCCCCTCGAACAGGAGCAAGCAGCCGCGCTGCGCGCGCGAGACCTCGAGCACGTGGTCGACGATCACGACCAGCAGCTCGTCGAGGATCAGGGTCGAGTTGATCGAGCGGCCGACGTCGTAGAGGCGGCTGATGTTCGTGCGCAGGCGCTCCACCTTTTGGGTGGCGCCGAAGAAGCGCGAGGTCGACTCCTCGGCGGAGGCCAGGCTGCGCATGTTTTGCAGGCGCGCCGCGGCGGCGTCGACGAGGACCGCGAGCGTCTTGAGCTCGGGGTCACCGATCGGGGCGCGGGTGGAGTCGACGTAGAGCGCCCCGCCGATCGCGCGGCGACCCTCGTTGACCACCATGATCGGGGCGCAGGCCACACCGGCGAGGCCGGTGCCTGCGAGCTCGGCAGCGCCGATCGAGGTCGCGGCGCCCTCCTGGAGCACGCGCTTGATCAGGTCCCGGGAGCGACCGAACTCGGCCCCGCCCAGCGCCTGCTGGTCGATCCCGCGCCCCGCCTTGAAGCGCAGCTTGTTGCCCTCTTCGAGCAGCATCAGGATCGCGCGCTCGCAGCCCAGGGCCACGGCCACGGCCTCCACGGTGCGGTCGAAGACCTCCCCGGGCGTGGTCGCGAGCAAGACCGGGTGCAGGGCCTCGAGCACGGCGCCGGCTCCGGGGGTGGCGCCGAGGCTGACGGTCTGCGGCGTTGCGTTGGCGGGCGCGTCGGGGGCAGGGCCATTTTGCCCTCCCGAGGTCAGGGTCTCGATCAGCGCGTCGACCTTGCCTGCGATCTGGCGCAGCGAAGTGAGCGATTGCTGTGGATTCACCCGGCCCCAACCTCGCGCGGGTCGTCCCTGCCCCCCAGGCAGGTCCTCCGCGTGCCCCCAGGGTAGCCGAAGGGTCTCTTTCGCGCTCCACGGAGGGCGAGCGAATCGCAGCGCCGCCCATGGTAGAAGAGCAGCCATGAGCGAGCCCGCCCACCCCCCGTTGGAAGACGACCCGGGGGACCCCCGTTCTTCCCCGGGTGAGGACCCCCTGGCCGAGCTGGTCGCCCAGGCCCAGGCAGGGGAGCCCCAGGCAGAGGGAGCGCTCTATGAACGACTGCGGCCGTTTCTGGCTCGGCGGCTGCGCGAGACGCGGTCGCGGCGGAACTGGTTCTGGCTCACCGACCTCGACGACGCGGTCAACCGCGTCTTCGCCCAGTTCTTCCTCGCCCTGCGCGCAGGAAAGTTCACCTACCGCGACGCGACGGGCCTCGAGGGCTTCTTGCTGCGCACGGGGTTCTTCGTGGTCATGAACCTGAAGGACAAGGCGCGCGATCAGCGCTGGCTCTCCCTGCACGACGAAGAGGAGGGCGGGCTGCGCTTCGACGTGGCCGACTTCGCGCGCACCGCGCCCGACGACATCGACCACCGGGAGTGCCTCGAGGTCCTCGCGGCCGCCGTCGCGGCCCTCAACGAGAATCGACGCGACGTGATCGAGCGCACCCTGCTCGGCCAGCCGGTGCGTCAGATCTGCGCCGAGACCGGGCGCAGCGGGTCTTCGGTCTCGGGGCTCAAGTTCAACGCCCTCAAGGAGCTGCGAGATCGGCTCGTCGAGCAGGGGTTCCTCGAGCGCTGCGGTGAGCTGCTCGGGTTGAAGGAGGAGGCATGAGCGGCGCTGACTTCGACCCGAGCGCCTGGGAGCGCGCCCTCGAGCGCCTGTCGCCCCTCGCCCGCCAGCTCTGCCCGCCGCGGGAGGAGCTCGCCCGCGACCCGCTCCCCGCCGAGCTCCGCCGCCATGTGCAGGCCTGCCCCGGCTGCCGCGACGACCTCCGGGACCTCGCCGCGCTCCTGGTCGGCGACCCCGCGCCCGTGGGCCTCGTGACCCGGATCCGTCTGTGGATCGACCGCGCCCGCCGGCTCGTCGAGGAGCTCGACCCGGGCGGCCTGCTGCCCGCCCCCCCGCCCTTGGCCGTCGCCGTGCGCGGGGAGGGACCCCCCGCCCAGGGCGCGGCCCGCCTGATCCCCTTCGGCGGCGGCGCGCTCAAGCTCAGCTACATGCCGACCCCGGCCGGGATCGACCTCGAGCTCAGCGCCCAAGGCGGGGCCCCCGCCGAGTTCCGCGCCCTCCTCGGCCCGAGCGGCAAGCCCGCCTGGGAGGGCCGCACCGCCCTCGACGGCGCGCTGCGGATCACCGGCCTCGAGCCCGGGACCTACGGGCTCCAAGTCCTGGCCCCCGGCTCCCGCGACCCCGACGTCGAGCTGACCCTCGAGCTCGACGACGGCCCGCGCCCAGACGCCTAGGCTCTGTCCGCAAACTCAGGTAATGGCCTCGCGCCGCACTCGTCCTCGTCCGACAAGGCGGGAGCCGGTCCGAGCGTAATGGGTTTACGTGGCCGGCGACCAACGCAGTCGGCGGCGACGAGGGCAAGCGAGGGCGTTGGCTGAGTTTGCGGACAGAGCCTAGCCCGCGCGCCAGCGGCCAGAGCCCGCAGAGTCATCGGCGGGGGAGCGGCCATGGCGGAGGGAGCGGCCACTGAGGTACGGCGAGCCCCCTAAAACTCGACAAGGGTCATCCTCGTGGCTATACCCGAGTGGGGGAGGAGTTGGCCCTAAGCCCGTGAGTAGTCGCAGGTTCTCGGACAGCAGCATCGAGCTCTCGAGCTTCGAACGGGTCTACGACGAAGACCTGACGTCGTCCGCCGAGATCTGCCTCTACGACCACCCCGCCCTCGAGGCGATCAAGCGCTCGCACACCCCGCGCTACCGCGTCTACCTCACCCGCCTCGAGCCCCGGCTGCAGTTCTACAAGGACGAGGCCATGCAGGAGCCCGTGGGGGCCTCGACCGACGTCGCGGAGTGCATGGTGGTCGACGGCAGCGACGGGCTGAGCTCCGAAGGCCTGCTCTACGACGCCAGCGAGGCCGGGCACGTCATGTGCCTCGGGGTCGGGCGCTTCCCCCACAACCTCCTCCGGCCCTTCGTCGGCAACAGCCTCGACGCCTACTACGAAGACCCCGATCGCTTCGACCCCAACTGCGTGTGCGGGCAGATCTCCCGCGACCACGGGCTGGTGTTCCTCGACCCCGACGGGCGGATCAAGTATCGCGACTTCGGCACGCGCAAGCTCGGCCGCCGCGACGGCTCCAAGAACGGGACCTGGATCAACGGCGAGTCCCGCGTAAACGCCTGCGTGGTCGACTGGAAGGAGGGCGACTTCCTCGGGATCGGCGGCCGGGTGGTCGTCGAGCGCGAGGGCGTGCTCAGCAAAGAGCACGTGTTCAAGCTGCGCTACGAGCGCCTGAGCCCCTGAGCCGACCCGCGGCCCTGGCGTCCCGGGACGTGTTCTTCTCCCCGAGGGGTTAACCTGGCTGCAGGCAGGTAGCGAGTGGCCGATCCGACGACCTCCGTAGACATGCACGAGACGCTCCCCCCCCAGGGGAAGCGCTTCTGCCAGCACCAGGGCGTGGTCGGCGAGCAAGGCAAGTGCGACGCCGGCGAGCTGGACACGGCGGTGCTCGAGCAGGCCCGCAGCGGCTTCCGCGTGCTGAGCGGGGTCTTCACGGGCGTGCTCGCGTTGGCGCTCGTGATCGGGTTCCTGCTCAACGACCCGCACGTCGCGGCCGAGGTCGCGTCGGCGGCCATGATCCGCCAGGTGTTCCTGCTCTTGCTCTCGCTGGGCATGTTCGTGATCGCCAGTCGGCGGAGCTTCTGCCCGCGGGCCTTGGCCCGGATCGGGCACGGCTATCAGCTCTTGGGCGCGCTCGCGATCTCGCTCTCGATCTACCTCCCGGCCCCAGACATGCACCCGCCGCTCAGCCACCTGAGCTGGCTCGGGGTGTGGATCGTGGTCTTCCCCCTGGTCGCGCCCTCGAGGCTGCGCGTCGCGATCGGGTTGAGCCTGGCGTGCACGGCGACGGTGCCCCTGGCCATGGCCATTACCTGGCTTCGCGGCGCCCCGTTCCCGGGCGCCCTCGAGGTGTTCGCCGCGATCCTGCCCTACCTGTTCTGTGCGGGGATCGCGGTCGTGTCCGCCTCGCTGGTGAACCGCCTCTCGACCGGGATCAGCGACGCGCGCGAGCAGCTCATGAGCATGGGCACCTACGAGCTCGTCGAGCGGATCGGCGTGGGCGGCATGGGCGAGGTGTGGCACGCCGAGCACCGCCTGCTGCGGCGGCCCGCCGCGATCAAGGTGATCCGCCAGCAGCAGCTCGAGGGCGCGACCCCCCCCGAGCGGCAGGCCGTGATCGCGCGCTTCGAGCGCGAGGCCACGACCTTGGCCTCCCTGCGCTCGCCCCACACCGTCGACCTCTACGACTTCGGGCGCACCGCAGACGGCGCGTTCTACTACGTCATGGAGCTGCTCGAGGGCCTCGACCTCGAGCGCCTCGTGCGCGAGCACGGTCCGCTCCCCGCCGGGCGCGTGATCTCGATCCTGCTCCAGGTGTGCGCGTCCCTCGCCGAGGCGCACACCCGCGGCATGGTGCACCGCGACCTCAAGCCGGCCAACGTCATGCTCTGCCGCATGGGCCTCGAGGTCGACTTCGTCAAGGTCCTCGACTTCGGGCTGGTCTCGACCGTCCAGACCAAGCGCCAGGCCGACGTGAAGCTGACCGGCGAGAACACGATCCTCGGGACCCCGGCCTACATGTCTCCCGAGCAGGCCCGCGCCAAGGACTCGGTCGACGCCCGCAGCGACGTCTACTCGCTGGGCTGTATCGCCTACTTCCTCCTCACCGGGCGCCAGGTGTTCGAGCAGGGCGAGGTCCTGGCCATGATCCTCGACCACGTCGGGACGACGCCCGAGCGCCCCTCGCGGCGCCTGGAGAAGCCGATCCCCGAGGGCCTCGAGCAGCTCGTGCTCGACTGCCTGGCCAAGGATCCCGCCGAGCGCCCGCAGTCGGCCCACGGCCTCGCTCAACGCCTGCGGGCTCTGGAGGAGGTCGAGCCCTGGACCGAGCTCGACGCCCACCGTTGGTGGGCCGTCCACGAGCCGGAGAAGGCGCGCGCCAAGGTGGTTGCCCCGGCGCCCGACCCGGTGCACGCCACCACCCAGCTGGTCAAGGTCTAGCCCGCCGCCTCGAGCGGGTAGCATGGCGCCCTCGCTTGGGGGTCCCATGAATCCACCGTTGCCCGCGCACTACCGCAGCTCGATCCGCCGTCTGATCCGCTTCGCGGTGGTGTTCTGGGCGCTGGGCTTGATCCTGGGGGTCGTGTCGACCGAGTTCGGGGTCTCGCTGCGCTACACCTCGAGCTACGACGACCCGCCGCGGACCCTGAGCAAGGACGAGGGGGGCCGCGTCAAGGCCGAGCTCCCGCCGGGCTTCCTCTGGGAGACCGGCTTCGACCTGCGGATCAGCCACGGACACTTCGTGTTGATCGGGGGCGTGATCCCGATCTGTGTGGCCGCGGTGCTGCTGCTCCTGCACGTCGCGGGGGGAGGGGACGTATCACCGCGGGTGCTCACGGCCTTCTTCTGGCTCTACGCGGTCGGCGCGTCGAGCGCGTTGACCCTGATCCTCTACAAGGGCTTGGCGAGCATGCTCGCGGTGCGAGGCGGCAACTTCGACCTGGCCGAGGTGCACCAGGGCATGTTCTTCGGCAGTCGCGCGGTGCGGGCGCTGGCGCACGCGCTGACGCACACCGTCCTCGCGACCGCGGTTGGACTGATCGTGTGGGCTTTCTGGCGCGCCGCGGGCCGCATTCGCGAGCAGGCGCCCAGCGCGGCCTGACGCGGCGGGTGCGTCGCGGAATCGTCCCGGGCGAGGTCGTCGCACCAAAAGCGGTTCAGGGCCGGGTCGGAGCGGAACGGAGTGCCCGGCCTCCTGAGCCTGGCTGGTGTGAAAATCGTCCGCCGAGGACGGGTTGCCCGAGCCTGCCGCGCAAGGCCTGGTGTTGACGACCTGCTTCGTGGGCACGGCCGTTGCTCTCGCTCCTCCCTGAGCGAGAGAAAGAGAGACCTCCCCATGAAGTCCCCCCATTCCTTGAGTCTGTCCCTGGCGCTGGGAGCGGTCCTGTCGACCGTCGCCTCCGCGCAAACCCCCGATCACGACCTCGAGCTGGAGTTCAGCGTCAAGGAGCAGCGGCTCCGCGAGACCCTCGACGTCGACCGGGACGGCTTGCACAGCACCGGAGACGTGCGCCTCGGCAGCGACGACGTCAGCTTCTACTGGCTGCGCAACGGCGACGCGAACCTGATCCGCGACAACGGCAAGCTGATCGGCGCGGAGAACACCTTCCGGCTCTCGACCCGCTTCACCAAGCGCGTCGCGGGCGACGACCAGCTGAGCACCGACGAGATCCGCGCCGCGATCGATCAAAGCGGTGACCTGTTCGTGGGCGCCGACGTCAGCGGCAAGCTCTACGGCACCAAGAAGGGCGCCGGCGCCGGCGCTGGGGCCAGCGTCGACATTCCCCTCGGCAAGCCCGCGGGCACGATCGCCCAGGGCTCGATCCCGCTCAAGCTCGACATGAAGATCGTCTCGATCAAGCTCGTGTCCCAGGCGGCGGTGACCGAGGGCGGGGTCTCCGCGGGCGTCGACGCCGAGTTCGACGTCGAGTGGGAGGGCAACGTGAAGCTCTCCGCCAGCGTGGGCGCGGGCGCGAACGTCTTCCGCGGGCTCAAGGGCCGCTTCGGGATCGAGATCGAGATCGACAAGGCGGAGTTCAAGGCCGCCATGCGCCGGGCCAAGGAGCTCACCAAGCGCTTCCTCAAGGACGCCAAGACCCTCGCGATCGCGGCCAAGGACGCCAGCGTGCGCGGCGCGCGCCGGACCAAGGACCTCGCCACCAACTACCGCGGCACCGGCGAGAAGAGCGACGCCCCGACCGCGACCCCGGCCCCTGGCGCGCCGGTGGACCTCAGCGGCAAGAGCCCGGCCGAGATCGCCGCGCGCTTCGCCCCAGTGATCGCGCAGAAGCTCACCGACGGCTCGCAGAACACCCTGCTCCGCGTCGACTTCGACGGCGACTGGGACACGCGCAACAACAAGGACCACGCGGGCAGCGGCGACCGGACCCCCGCGGCCTACTTCGACGTCAAGGAGAACGCGACCCACTACTTCGTGACCTACGCCTTCTACTTCGCCAGCGAAGATCACCTGATCAAGCGCGAGAACGACATGGAGGGCGCGATCGTGGTGGCCCGCAAGGGCGCGCGCGCCGGCGAGGAGGTCGAGCTCGTGATCACCACCCAGACCGACGGCACGCAGCTGACGCGCTACGCGTCGAAGGCCGCCCAGGACTGGGAGTCGAAGGCCGACGCCGCCCGCAGCGGCCCTGCCAAGTTCATTGACGAGGTCGGCCACCCGCACTACGACGCCGAGCGCACCCACCCGCAGCTCTACGTCACCCCCCGCGGGCACAACGTCTGGGCCTACAACGGGCGCGACGACGTGAACCCCTTCGGCGGCGGGCAGGGCGTGATCTACCAGCCCGGCCTCGCGCCCAGCGCGCCGAGCGCGGGCGACACCGTCGGCTACGCCTTGCTGCCCCTGAGCGAGGTGCTCGACAACGCGACCCTCAAGGACGGCTCGCGCCTGCGCGGCGGCAAGCTGGCCAAGGACAAGGCCCGCCTCCCCAACGCCTGGACCACGGCCCTCGAGGGCTTCGAGCCCGGCGCGCTGTTCCGCGACCCGGCGGGCGTGATCAACGGCTGGTATGGCGTGCCCAGCGCGGGCCTCAGCGGCGCGGTCACCGGCCAGTAGGCCTCCACTCACTCACTGGAGGACCGATCCAGGCGCGCAGGCAGCCGAGCCGTCTGCGCGCCCTGCGCGTGTGGCCTACCCCGCAAACTCACCACTTCGTGGTGAGGAGTGCGGGCTAGCCCGCAAACTCACCACTCGCTCCGCTCGTGGATTCGAAGTGCGGCCAGCAGTGTTGCTTAAGACAGTGAGACCCGGCCTGCGGCCGGGTACACACTGTCGCTTGCGCCTCGCTCGCGGCGGACGTCCGCTTCGGTGGTGTGGTCGGCGATGGCGAAGGTGCGGCA
>JAGQRJ010000949.1 GCA_020425635.1 Planctomycetota bacterium
CGCGATCGCGCTGACCCTCAGCAGCCTCGGCGCGGGCCTCGCCTTTGGCCAGCGCGAGCGAGCCCACGTGCGCGATTGGGCCACGGGCACGGCCGTGGTGCGCCTCGGCGCGGCCGAGCGCCGCGCCTTGGCGAGCCTCGACGCCGTCCGCGCCGCGCAGCAGCGCTATCGGGTCCAAGACTGGGATCGCGACGGCGTCGCCGACTACGCCGAGAGCCTGGCCGAGCTCCGCGCCGCCGCCCGCGGTCGCCAGGCGGAGACCGAGGCCCTCGTCGACACGAGCTGGGAGGCCTGGTTCACCGCCGAGTGGCGCAGCCGCCCCCCGACCCCGCTCGGCCCCGCGGGCTACCGCGTGACCCTCCGCCTGCGCTATCCCGGGCTCGGGGCGCAGCCGGGCTGGGTCGCGGGGGATCAAGGGCCGATCGAACCGCTCGGCCCCGCAGACGGGAGCGCGCCATGAACGACGCGCCGGAAGGTCCCGGGGGCGCCGCCGCCGTGGGGTGGTTGGCGGGTGGGCTCGCGGTCGCCGCAGGCGGCTACGTGCTCGGCGTCGCTCCAGCCTGGTCGCTGCCCGACCCCCTGCGCGGGGAGCTGGGCTGGCCGCTGAGCTGGGTCGCCCTGCACGGCACGGCGTTGGGCGCGGGCCTGCTCGCGGTCGGCGCGCTCACGATCTTCGACGGCCTGCGATCGCGGGTCACGTGGACCCGCTGGCGGACCAGCCTCACCCTCGCGTCGCTGGCGGGGGTGACCCTGGCCGTGGCCAGTCAGGGGCAGTCGCTCGCGCTGACGCCCGCGGTCGGCGCGCAGCCCCAGCGCGTGTCCAGCCCGCCGCGCCCGGGCCCCGCCCCGGCGCAGGAGCCCGCCGCGCCCAGGGAGCCGGTCGAGGCCCTGCTCGCGCGCCTCGACTCACGCAACGGCCCCAAGAACCTGGGGATCGTCGACAGCTTGATCAAGCACGGGCTGGGTGCGGTGCCCGCGCTGCGGACCCACGTGTTGACGCCGAGCGCGGGCGGGCGCCCCTACGCGGTCTACGCCCTGGCGCAGATCCTGCACCGTGAGGAGCCCGTGGCCGAGGGGCTCGAGGCCCTGCTCGGCTGCCTCGACCCCGAGGCGCCCTCGGCGGTGCGGGCCCAGGCAGCGACCGGGCTGACCTTGCTCGCCGACCCGCGCACGGCGGAGCACATGGTGGCGCTCTATCGCGGCGACTCCGAGCTGCGCGAGGCCCTGTGTGCGATCAGCGGCGAGCGCTTCGCCGACCGGGCCGCGGCCGCCTCGTGGTGGGTGACGCACCGCGACGACTTCCCGCCCCAGCTGCGCGGCGGCGACCTCGACGGCGCGCCCGCCGACACCACCCAGGACCAGATCGGGCTCCTGCTCAGCCTGCTCCGTGACAGCGGCGACGCGGTGACCAACCAGCAGGTCGTGGGCGAGCTCCGCGGCCTGGGGGGCGCGGTGATTCCGGGCTTGATCGACCTCGCCGAGCGCCGCGTCGACGGCTCGGGGTGGGCGGCGCAGGCCCTCGCCCGCGTGCTGCAAGACCTCCCTCCCGCCGAGCGGCCGCTCGGCGCGCTCGAGGTGCTGGTCGCCTGCGTGAACGCCGAGGCCGACTACGTGCTCCAGGCCCAGGCGCTCGAGGGGCTCTACGAGCTCGCCGACCCGCGCACGGTGCAGGCCCTGCTCGTGCACCTCGACCACCCCCGCTCCGCGGTGCGCCTGCTCTGCCAGTCGGTGTGCGAGCGGATCACGGGCCAGGCCTTCGTCGACCGCGCCGCTGGCGAGGCCTGGTGGCGCCAGCACGCCGACGCCCTGGGACCCCAGGTCGGGGTCGCGCCGCGGTAGCAGCCCCCTGGCTGGCCTCTCGGTCTCTGCCTCGGAGTCTGTCTGTGTCTCGGAGTCTGTTTCTGTCTCTGTCTCGGAGTCTGTCTGTGTCTCGGAGTCTGTCTGTGTCTCGGAGTCTGTCTCTGTCTCGGAGTCTGTCTGTGTCTCGGAGTCTGTCTGTGGCTCGGAGTCTGTCTGTGGCTCGGAGTCTGTCTGTGTCTCGGAGTCTGTCTCTGCCTCGGTGGGAGCTCCGCGCCATGTGGGGCGCGCCGCGCGGGCACCGGCTCCGCGGGGGACGGGGGAGCTGCTGCTCGGCGGCTTCGCTCGGTCGTTCCTACTGGCCGGCGAGCGAGACCGCGCCGTAGACCTGGAACGACGCTC
>JAGQRJ010000950.1 GCA_020425635.1 Planctomycetota bacterium
CTCACCACGAAGTGGTGAGTTTGCGGGGTAGCCGCCTGCGAAGCAGGCGGGCTGCGCCGGAGCGAGTCGGCGGCTCTGCCGCCGCGAGCGAGGCGCAAGCGACAGTGCGTACCCGGCCGCAGGCCGGGTCTCACTGTCTCAATCAACACTGCTGGCCGCACTTCGAGTCCACGAGCGGAGCGAGTGGTGAGAAGTGCGGGCCGGTCGCTGGAGCGACCCTCGCCCCGGCCCTGAGGTCCAGGTGACCGGGATCCCTGGACGGCGCCGGGCCGGCCTGAGAGGCTCTCGCGCAGGCAGGGCGGCCCGCGGGCCGAGGATCCAGGAACCGACTTCAGCCAGGCGTGAGCGGGGCCGATAGCAGGTGGGTCAGGAGGTTTCGTGACGGAGTCGGCCCAGCTCGAGCGCAGCGCCACGACCCTGCGGATTCCGCTCAGCGGGAGCTACTCCCGGCCCCTCTCCGAGTCGCGCTCCGTGCGCCGCGAGCGCCTGCTCCCCTACGACGTGTTCCTCTGCCAGGGCATGCAGTCGGTGCGCCTGTTTCGCAAGGGGCCCTTCGACGAGTTCACCTTCTTCCAGCGCAGCGACGTGCCCGCGGGCCACGGCGTCGAATACCTGACTCGGCTTGAGCCCCGGGAGCACCGCAGCGAGCGCTACACCGCCTACGGCGTGCTGCGCATGCGCGACCCGCAGCCCTTCCCGCGGCTCGACCTGCTGCGCCCCCTGTGGCAGGCCCTGCGCCTGCGCCTGGGCCTCGACTGGCTGCCCTCCGCCAAGCCCTACCTGCGCCGCTCGAGCGCCTACGGCCCCGCCGACGACCCCGCCCGCGGCGTGAACCGGATCCGGGCCAGCCGCGGCTCGGGGGTCTTCCAGCGCCAGGGCACGCAGGTGCACTACAGCGAGGTCCTCGACCTGCTGCGCGACGAGCTCCACGGGGCCGAGCGGGTGGCTTGGATCGAGACCGCGTTCAGCGAGGCCCCCGCCACGCTCACCCACCGCTACTACCTCGACTCGGACCTGGGCGTGTTCCTCGTGCGGCACCACCCGACCGCAGGCAAGCAGCTCTTCGCCGCCGAGATCAGCGCCGCCCGCGGACGGGGGCTCCTGATCTACGTGCCCCACTCGCTCTCCTGCTGAGCGCCGCCCCGCCTCAGCGCCAGCGGCCGTAGGGGACGAAGGGCGCCCAGTAGCAGGGGGCCTCGAAGGGGCGCAGCGTCTCGCCCTCGTACTCGACCTCCATGTCGCGCAGGGTCAGCGCCGCGCGCTGGAGCGCCACCGGCGGCGGCAGGTGCTCGTCGAGGACGAAGCCGTAGAACAGCTCCATGAGCAGCGCGGTGACCTGGTCGCTCACCGGCCACAGCGACGAGAGCACCGAGCCCGCGCCGGCCTCGCGGAAGGCCGAGGTCAGCCCGAGGATCGCTTCGCCGGCGCGGGTGCTCCCGCGCGCGGTCTCGCACGCGGAGAGGATCACGAGCTGGACCCCCTCGAGGTCGAGCTGGGTGGCCTCGAGCGCGGTGAGCACGCCGTCGTCGCCGCCGCCGCCGCTCGCGCGATTGCTCCCGGCGAGCGCGAGCCCGGTCAGCACGAGCGGATCGAGCCGCGCGCCTTCGTCGACGCGGTCCGCGAGGTCGAGGCGCACGAAGCCGTGGGTCGCCAGGTGCAGGAGCCGCCGGCCGGGGGCGTAGCGGCGCAGGTGCGCCTCGGTGGCCCACGGCCCGTAGAGCAGCCTGGCGTCCTCCCCGGTCACGCTCGCGTAGTAGTCGCGCGCGCTCTCCGCCTCGAGCAGGGTCCCCAGGAGCGGGGCGAAGCGCATGCCGCCGGGGGCCTTGGCGAAGGCCTCCGCGAGCGTGACCCGCCCGCGCACCTCGAGCTCCTCGAAGCCCTCGGGGGTCTCGTTGATCGCGCGGTCGTAGTCGACCCCGCCCAGGGTCAGCGCGCCCTTCCCCAGCGGGGCGAGGTCGGGCCAGGGGATCAGGTCCTGGGGGTGGGCCAGGTAGCCGATCGGGTGCTGGTCGCAGAGGAAGCTCCCCTCCGCGCGCCCGGGGAGCGCGGCGAAGGGGACCGTCGCCAAGGGCCCGTCGGGCACGACGTAGACGAAGCTCGCCTCCGCGACGACCTCCTGGAGCGGGGCCCAGATCAGGGCGTGCAAGGCCGCCGCGGCCTCCTCCAGC
>JAGQRJ010000157.1 GCA_020425635.1 Planctomycetota bacterium
CTCGGAGAGGCCCCCTGAGAACACGCCGAGGCCAGCGCCTGCGGCCCGTTGGGGGTGAGCCCGAGCAATTCACTTGCGAGGGCGAGGGGGCCTCGGAGAGGCCCCCTGAGAACACGCCGAGACCTCAGGCCACCAAGCCGTAGGGGCGGAGCTTGCCTCCGCCCGCCGTCACGCTCCCCCGCGTCGCGCTCCTCCCCAGCGAAGCGCGCCCGGCCTCAGCCGCGTGGCCCAAGCTGCCCGTGCACGAGCTCGCCGGCGACGAAGGTCGCCCGCACGCGGGCCTGGTCGAGGGGCTCGAGGGCGCCCTCGAGTACGACGAGGTCGGCGCGCTTGCCGACCTCGAGGGTCCCGGCGCGGTCGAGCCAGCCGCAGACCTGGGCAGCGCCCCGGGTGTAGAGCGCGAGCGCTTCGTCGACCGTCAGCCGCTGGGAGGCGTCGCACACCGCGCCGCGGGCGTTGGTGCGCGTGACCGCGGCGTGCATGCCCTCGAGAGGGTCGAAGCCGTGGACCGGGAAGTCCGAGCTGCCCGCGAGGGGGACCCCCGCGTCGAGCAGCCAGCGCAGGGGAAAGTAGGGCAGCCCGGGGATCGCCACCGCGTTGGCGTAGAGCGGCATGCGCAAGAACCCGGGCTGCACGGCCACGCCGAGCCCGAGCCCGGCCATGCGCGCGACGAGCTCGCGGTCGAGGAAGCTCCCGTGCTCGATCCGCGGGGTGGTCGTGGCATGCAGCGCGCCGCCGGCGGCCTCGTAGGCGCTGAGGGCCACGTCGACCGCGGCGTTGCCGATCGCGTGGGTCGCGACGCCGAAGCCGCGCTCGACCAGCGCCTTGATCACGCGCTCGGCGTCCTGGGGGGGATAGATCGCGACGCCGGAGCGCAGCTTCAGCCCGTAGCGCGGCTGCACCGAGAGCGTGGTCCGCAGCGGGTCGAGGCTCCCGCGGGCGAGGGACGCGCCCACGGTGCGCAGCATGGTGGCCAGGGCCTGCCAGGGGCCGAGGCACATCGAGCAGCCGGGCGCGCCGTCGAAGACGAGCTTGACCGGGCCGACCTCGAGCGGGCCCTCGGCCGCCCCGGGGTGCGGCCCCTCGAGGACGTCCCAGGGCTCCTCCAGGTAGCCGCTCGCCGAGACCGGGCACATGAGCGTCGGCACGAGCACGTGCCCGCGCCGCGCCGCCTCGTAGTAGAGCGGGATCAGGTCGAGGGGCACGCAGGTGTCGGCCACCCCCGTGATCCCGACCGCGGCGAGCTCGCGGTAGTGCGCGGCCATGCGCGCGAGGTAGCCCTCCAGGTCGTGCGCGGCGAGGTCGGGGCGGGCGAGGGCCTCGACGCGGCTGATCCCGCGCTCGAGCAGCAGCCCGTTGGGCAGCCCGCCGCGCCCGCGCCCGAGCGCCCCGCCCGGAGGGTCCGGCGTGCTGGCGTCGATCCCCGCCAGCTCGAGCGCGCGGGTGTTGGCCAGGGCGGAGTGGCAAGTCTGGTGCAGGGCAAACAAGGGGCGCTCGCCGACCGCCGCGTCGAGCTCCTCGCGGGTCGGGGGGCGCCGCTCGCGCAAGAGCCCGGCGTCCCACTCCATGGCCACCAGCCA
>JAGQRJ010000951.1 GCA_020425635.1 Planctomycetota bacterium
GACCCTCGGGGTCGGGGCCTGCACGGCGACCTGGGTCACCGCCGCCGCGCTGCTCACGGCGACCGCGCTTCGCGAGGCCAGCCGCGCGCGGAGGGCGCTGTGCCTGGCTCCCGCCGTGCTCTGCGCGGCCACGCCCGCCCCGCTCCTGGGGATCGCGGTGCTCACCGTGGGCAGCGCCTGGGGTCCGCTGACCTGGCTCCGCGACAGCGCCGCGGCGGTCTCGCTGATCTGGGCCCTGCGCTTCGGCGCCTGGCCCCTGCTCGCGCTGACCTTCAGCGTGCGGCGCCTGCCGCGCAGCCCGCTGTGGGCCGCGGCCCTGACCCCGCGCACGGCGCCCGCGCGCTGGCTGCGCGTGCACGCCCCGCTCTTGCTGCCCGCCCTCGCGCTCTCGTGGGGCTTGGTCTACGCGCTCGCGGTGGCCGAGTACGAGGCGACGCTCCTCGTCAGCCCGCCGGGGCAGACCTACCTCGCGGTGACCGTGGTCAACGAGGCCCACTACGGGCAGGGCCACGTGCTCGTCGGCTTCGTCGCGCTCCAACTCCTGGTCCTGGCCGCGCCCGCGCTCACCGCCGGGGTCGGACTCTGGGCCTGGCGACGTGTCGCCCGCTGGCGGAAACACACCTAGGATTTCCGAAATCGGAACGCGGCCCCCAGGGGGCCGAGATCGGAGCTATCCTTTTCCCGAGAAATGGCTTATGCGAGGCTGCCGGCCTTCGGCGGCCGGCTCGCTCGCCTGGTTCCCAACGAGTTAGGGCAAGGGCTTGCTGGCACGAGGTTTGTGCGGAAAGCGCACGAGATAGGTCGGGGAGTCCCTGCCCACGCGGGACCTCGGAGAGGAATCATGAAGCCATATGCCTTCGCCGCCGCGCTCGCGGTGGGCGCCCTCGCTGGGTGTTCGAGCTCGAGCTCCGGCTCCCGCGGCTCGACCCAAGCGCCGGTCACCTCCAACACCCCGAGCGCCCCGGCCAGCGCCCAGCGCCAGGCCCCCGCGAACCTGCACACCGGCCCCGAGGCCGTGCTCGACGCCACCGGCGCGGGCGCGTTCTTCGCGGCCCCGTTCCCGGCCGACGCCCGCCGCAGCGCGAGCGGGAGCGCGGTGTTCAGCGGGCTCGCCAACCCGCGCCAGCTGTGGTTCGTCGACCACGTCTACGCCCTCGCCGACGAGACCCCGGCCTTCAGCCCGAGCGGCACCGTCTACCTGCCCTTCGACGCGCCGGTCAACGCCCCCGCCGCCGACCCGCTCGCGGGCCTCGACCCCGCGAGCCCGATCGTGCTGGTCAACATCGACCCCGCCTCCCCGAACCGGCTCACGCGGCACCCCTTCCACGCGGGGCTGACCGCCCAGGCCGACGCCTACCGCCCCGCCAACCTGCTCCAGCTGCAGCCGGTGCCCGGGCTCCCCCTCGACACGAACACGACCTACGCCGCGATCGTGCTCCGCGGCCTCGGCGCGCCGGGCGCCCAGTGGCTCGGCCAGTCGCCGGCCCTCGAGGCGCTGCTCGCGGGGAAGGAGCCCCCGGGGAGCCAGGGGATCGCCTGGGCCCAGGCCTTCGCGCCGCTGCGCCAGGCGCTGCTCGACCTCCAGATCCACCCCGACGACATCGCCGCGGCCACGGTGTTCACCACCCACGACCCCGCCGCGCGCCTCAAGCGCATGGTCGACCACGTGGGCTCCCAGCCCGCGCCGGCGATCGTCGGTCCGCTCACAGTCCGCGACCTCTACCCCGGCTTCACCGCGCTCCGCGGGAGCCTCGCGGTCGACATGTACCAGCGCGGGGTCGCGCCCTTCCCCGTGGCCCCCGGCGGGCGCATGGTCGTCGACGCGGCGGGGCTGCCGGTGCCGCAGTTCACCCAGCTCGCCGAGTTCCAGCTCTCGATCCCCAAGGGCGCCATGCCCGCGAGCGGCTTCCCGCTCTACTTCTACGTGCACGGCACCGGCGGCCTGCCCTCCCAGGCGATCGACCGCGGCCGGTTCAGCGCGCCCAACACCCCGTCGCCCGCCGGCGCCGGCTGGGCGGCCGAGGTCGCCCCCGAGGGCTGGGCCACGAGCTGCCTCGCCGGGCACCTCAGCCCGACCCGGGTCGGGTTCTTGAGCGCCGGCGGCTACGTCAACTACAACTTCCTCAACGCCACCGCCATGCGCGACAACTTCGCGCAAATGGTGCTCGAGCAGGTCGCGTTCTTGCGCGCGCTGGAGCGCCTGCGGATCGACGCCGCGCTCTGCCCCGGCACCGACGCGAGCGCGTCGCCCGACGGCAAGGTGTTCTTCGACCCGCAGCTGCGCGTGGTCGGTGGCCAGTCGCTGGGCTCCTACCTCTCGGGCATGCTCGCCGGGCTCGTCGACGGCTGGCAGGGCGCGGTGCTCACCGGCGCCGGCGGCTCGTGGACCGAGTTCGCCCTCGGGCCCAAGGACCCGGTCGACCTGCAGCTCGCGCTGCAGACCGTGCTCATGCCGCCGGGCGACGTGCTCGACCGCTTCCACCCCGTGATCATGGCCTTCGACCTCACGGTCGGCAGCGCCGACAACATGCACTCGGTGCGCCACGTCCTGCGCGACCCCTACCCGGGGCACACGCCCCCGCACGTGCTCGTGGTCGAGGGCGACTCCGACGCCCAGGTCCCGATCGGGCTGCAGCGCGCGCTGGTGCTCGCCCTCGGCGCCGACCTCGCGGGCGCCGACCCGGGCCCGACCGCCGCCGAGCAGCTCGTGCCCGCGCTGCCCTGGGGCGGGCTCCAGCAGCTCGCCTTCCCCGCGAGCGCCAACGTGCTCACCGGCTCCGGGCACACGCGCACGGCGGTGGTCGTGCGCTACCCCGAGGACCCGATCCGCGACGGGCACTACGTCTGGTTCCAGTACGACGAGGCCCGCCGCCGGACCCGCGACTTCCTCAGCGCGCTGCGCCAGGGCAGCGCCCCGGTGATCCAGTAGCCAACGACCCCGCCCAGCGCCGCGCGGCGCGCCGCGCCAAGTGCGCTAGGTTGACCCCGTGAGCCACGCGTCGACGACAGCCGACCTCTCCGACGACCTCGAGCCCGACGGGAGCACCTCCGCCGCGCTGGTGCCGGTCGACGAGAGCCCGCGCTCGAGCGTGCTGCGCATGCTGATCCTCGTGGTCCTGCTCGCGGGGCTCGTGATCCTGGGCAAGGTCACGGGGATCGCCGAGCGCGCCTCGATCGAGGACGTGCAGGCCATGGCGGTGTCCGCCGGCGCCTGGGGCGCGCTGCTCCTGATCGTGGCCTTCGCCCTCGGCGAGCTGCTGCACATTCCGGGCATGGTGTTCGTGTTCGCGGCGGTGCTCGCCTACGGGCAGCTGTGGGGCGGCGTCGTGGGCTACTTGGGGGCGGTGGTCTCGGTGTGCTTCTCCTTCGGCGTGGTGCGCGGGGTCGGCGGCCAGGCCCTCGACGGGATCAAGAAGCCCTGGGTGAAGAAGATCCTCAGCAACCTCGACACCCGCCCGCTGCGCACCGTCGTCGTGCTGCGGATCGTGCTGTGGATGTCCCCCCAGCTCAACTACGCGCTGGCCCTGACCGGGATCAGCTTCCGCAACTACCTGCTCGGCTCGGCCTTCGGCCTGATCTGGCCGATCGTGATCATGGCCTTGTTCTTCGAGGAGCTGCGCGAGGTCCTGCTCTGAGCCGCCTGTTCTGCTTCGGCCTCGGCGACACGGCCTGCGCCTGGGCGACGGCGCTCCAGCGCCGGGGCTGGTCGATCGGCGGCACCGTGCGCAGCGCCGCCAAGCGCGAGGCCATGGCGGTCCACGGCTGGGACGCGGTCGAGCTGCGCCGCGACGCGCCGCTCCCCAAAGGCGCCCTCGACGGCGTGACCCACGCGCTGATCTCGATCCCCCCCGACGAGCAGGGCGACGTGGTCCTCGACACCTGCGCCGCGCTCCTGCAGAGCCCGACCCTCGAGTGGATCGGCTACCTCTCCTCGACCGGGGTCTACGGCGACCACGGCGGGGCCTGGGTCGACGAGGACGCGCCGCTCAACCCCGCGGGCAGCGCGCGCGGGCAGCGCCGCCAGGACGCGGAGGCGCGCTGGCGCGCCCTCCCCCCCGCGCTCCCGGTGCACGTGTTCCGCCTCGCCGGGCTCTACGGCCCCGGCCGCAACGCGCTGCTCAGCGCCCGCGCCGGCCGCGCACGACGCCTCGACAAGCCCGGGCTCGTGTTCTCGCGCGTGCACACCGCCGACGTGCTGCAGGTGCTCGACGCGTCCGTCGCGCGCCCGCGCCCGGGCGCCGTCTACAACGTCGCCGACCGCGAGCCGGCCCCCAGCCACGAGGTCACCCGCTTCGCGTGCGAGCTCCTCGGGATCGAGCCGCCGCCGCTGGAGCCCTACGACCCGGCGCGGGTCTCCCCGGCCCTCGCCGGCTTCTACGCCGACTCCAAGCGCGTGCGCGCCGAGCGGATCCTGAGCGAGCTCGGCGTCGCGCTGCGCTACCCGACCTACCGCGAGGGCCTGCGCGCCCTGCTCGCGACCCTCGCGTAGCAGCGGTTCGCCGGTCTCGGGCTGGACGTCGGGGACGTCGCACCGCCCCGGGCCGACCCGAGTCGCGCGCGGCGCGCTCGCCCGCCGTCCCGCCTCCGACTCGGTCGAGCCTGGGGGGGAGCGAGCCCTCGATCCGCGCTAAGATCGGCGCGAGGAGGCGGAGCGTGAGCTCGGCAGACCCCCCCACGCCCGATCCTGCGCCCCCGGCGCCCGAGCCCCAGCCGGCCCCCGGCGGGCCCGCCGCGGCGGCGACCGCGCCGGAGCACGCGCCGTCGACCCGCGAGCGCTGGGACGCGATCCTCAACGAGGCCGACTCCCTCCCCGGGCGGGTCGTCGAGTTCCTCACCGGCGCGCTGATCTTGATCGTGTGCGGGATCTACGTGGTCGACCGCGAGATCTCCAGCGGGCACCTGGCGGCGCTCGAGCCGCTGCAGCCGGCCCTGCAGACCGTGGAGACGCTGATCACGGTCGTGTTCCTGATCGAGTACTTCGTGCGCTGGTGGGCCAGCGGCTCGTGGAGGTACCCCCTGCGCCCGCTGGCGATCGTCGACCTGATCGCCTGCCTGCCGCTGTTCTTCCCGCAGAAGAGCCTGCAGTTCGTGCGGATCCTGCGCATGTTCCGGGTGCTGCGCTTGCTGCGCCTGGTGCAGAGCCGGAAGTTCTTCTTCGGCGAGGTGACCCTCGATCACCTGCTGGTCCTGCGGATCATGTTCACGATCTTCTGCCTCGTGTTCATCACCGGCGGCTTCGTCTACGAGCTCGAGCGCGACGTCAACGGCGAGCAGTTCCCCTCGCTCTTCGACGCCTTCTACTTCGCGATCGTGACCCTCACGACCGTCGGCTTCGGCGACCAGTCCCCGGTGACCGCCGGCGGCCGCCTGGCCACGGCGTGCATGATCCTGCTCGGGGTGCTCGTGATCCCCTGGCAGCTCACGAACCTCGCGCGGCACCTGGTGACCGTCTCCAACAAGAAGGACACCATGTGCAAGGGCTGCGGGCTGAAATACCACGACCACGACGCGAGCCACTGCAAGGCCTGCGGCCGGCTGATCTTCCAGGAATACGACGGCTAGCCCGCGGGCGCGCAGCCGAGGATTCGGCTTGCTCGCGCACGCCGAAAGGCACACGCTGAGCGCATGAACTTCGTCCCCCCCTCCGTCTTCGCGCGCATGGTCGACCTGCGCCGCGACCTGCACCGCCACCCCGAGCTCAGCTGGGAGGAGGAGCGCACGGCGACGCGGATCGCCGCGGAGCTCGAGCGCCTGGGGCTCTCGGTCCGGCGCGTCGCGGGCACGGGCTTGATCGCCGACCTGCCGGGCGCCGCCCCCGGGCCGATCGTCGCCCTGCGCGCCGACACCGACGCGCTCCCGGTGCACGAGCAGACCGGGCTCACCTTCGCCTCCGAGCGCGAGGGCGTCATGCACGCCTGCGGCCACGACGGCCACAGCAGCATGCTCCTCGGCGCCGCCGAGCTGCTCCTGGCCGGCCCGCCCCCGCCCTGCCCCGTGCGCCTGCTCTGGCAGCCCGCCGAGGAGCGCGGCGCGGGCGCGGTGGCCTTGATCGAGGCGGGGGCGCTCGAGGGCGTGGAGCTGATCTTCGGCGGACACCTCGACCGGCGCTTCCCCGCGGGCACGCTGATCGTGAGCGAGGGCCCGGTCAACGCCTCCACCGACACCTTCCGCGTGGAGATCACCGGGCAGCAAGGCCACGGCGCGCGGCCCCACGAGACCCTCGACGCGGTGGTCGCCGGGAGCCTGCTCGTGACCTCGCTGCAGACCGTCGTCTCCCGCGAGGTCAACCCGGCGCACCCCTCGGTGCTCACCGTGGGGACCTTCCAGGCCGGGACCGCGGGGAACGTGATCGCCGGGCAGGCGCTGCTCGAGGGCACGATCCGCGCGCAGGACCCGGAGGTCCGCCAGCACCTGATCGCCTCGCTCAAGCGGATCGGCCAGGCGATCGGCATGCTCCACGGCGCCAAGGTCGAGGTCAGCGTCAAGGACGGCACGCCCCCGGTGATCAACCCCCCCGGCGCGACGGCGATCGCGCGCCGGGCCGCGCTGGAGGTCACCGACCCGGAGCTCGTCGTGCCCCTGCCGAACGCCAACATGGGGGGCGAAGACTTCGCCTACTACCTCGAGCGCGTGGCGGGCTGCTACATCCGCTACGGCGGGCTCGTGCCCGGGCGCGAGAGCTTCCCCGCGCACAGCAGCCAGTTCGACTTCGACGAGGCGGCCCTGGGCTGCGGCGCCGCCTGGCTCGCGCGAGTCGCCGTGCTCGGCGGCGAGCACCTCCGGGGCGCGGGGACCCCATGAGCGCCCCCGACCCCACCGACTACGCCCCCGAGCGCGAGGACGTGATCGTGCGCGAGGCGGTCGAGGACGACGTCGAGCCGATCCGCGACCTGTTCGCGGCCGCCTACGGCGACGACTACCCCTACGCCTACTTCTACGACCTGTGGTGGCTCAAGCGCTCGGTGTTCACCGACGACATCCTCATGCTCGTGGCGGTCGACGTCGAGACCGAGGAGATCCTGGGGACGGGCTCGGTGGTGTTCGACGTCGGCGCGCACTCCGACCTCACCGGCGAGTTCGGCCGGCTCGCGGTCAGCCCCGCCGCGCGCGGGCGCGGGATCGGCAAGCTGATCATGGCCAAGCGCGTCGACTTCATTCGCGAGCGCCTGCACCTGGGGATCGTGGAGAACCGCACCGCGCACACCTTCTCGCAGCAGATCTCCCACGCCCACGGCTTCGCGCCGGTGGGCTTCCTGCCCTTGAAGCACGAGTTCCAGCAGCGCGAGAGCATCGCGCTCTTCGTGCGCCACTTCGGCAACGCGATCGCCCTGCGCAAGAACCACCCGCGGGTGGTGCCCGAGGCGCACAGCCTGGCGCACCTCGCCCTCGACAACTGCGGGCTGCCCGACGACGTGATCGTCGACGAAGACGCGGCCCCCTACCCGCGCTGCGACCTCGAGCTCGAGCTCGAAGACCTGACCGCGCGCGGGCTCCCCGCGCTGCTGAGGATCGAGCGCGGGCGGGTCCGCAAGCGCGAGGTCTTCGGCCCCGTCGGGCTGCAGCACGGGTTCTTCAAGCTCTCGCGCCGCCAGGCGACCTACCTCGTCGCCCACGACCCCGGCGCCCCCGGCGCGGTCGCGGGCGCGATCGGCTACACCCGCGACGACGTCGAGCACAGCCTGCGGGTGTTCGAGCTGATCACCCGCTCGGACCCGGTCGCGCCCTGCCTGTTCGAGGCGCTGGTGACCCGCTGCCTCGACTGGGGTCTGGCCTACGTCGAGGTCGACGTGAGCGCCCACGCCCCCCGCCTGCAGCGGACCCTGATCGAGCTCGGCTTCCTCCCCGCGGCCTACGTCCCGGCCATGGTCTTCCACCAGGTCGAGCGCCTCGACGTGATCAAGTTCGTGCGCCTGTTGACCCCCCCCGACGTGAGCGAGGCGCACTTGACGCCCGGCTCCCAGGCCGTCTGCGACCTGGTCATGCGCGGCTTCGCGCGCCAGGCCGTGCTCCCCCGGCTCGAGCAGGCGCTCGACCGCTTGAGCCTGTTCGTCGGGCTGAGCGAGGAGCAGGCGGCCCGGGTCGCCTGCGCGTGCAAGGTCCAGACCTTCGGCGACGGCGCGCGCCTGTTCGCCGCCGGAGAGCCGGCGGACGCCATGCAGATCGTGATCGAGGGCGCGATCGAGATCGAGGTCGGCGAGGCCCAGGTGGGCACCGTCGGTGCGGGCGAGTCCCTGGGGGAGGTCGCCCTGCTCACGGGCGAGGCGCACTCGGCGACGGCGACCGCCCGCGGCGAGGTCCTCGCGGCGCTGCTCAGCCGCGACGCGCTGCGGGAAATGACCCGCCAACGCCCGGACATTGGGGTCGTGCTCTACCGCAACCTGGCCCTGGGGCTGGGCCGCAAGCTCCAGCGGGCCGACGCCTCCGTGGCCTCCGACCCCGACGCGCACCGGTAGCGAGCTGCGCAGCGCCCCCATGCAGATCGGCCCCTACGCGATCGTCGCAGAACTCGCCCGCGGAGGCATGGGCGCCGTCTACCGCGCCCGAGACCCCGCCGGGAACCCGGTGGCGCTCAAGCTGCTCCTCGGCCACCGCAACCGCAGCGAGCGCGGCCTGCGGCGCTTCGCGATCGAGCTCGAGACCCACGCCCGCCTCCGGCACCCGCACGTGGTCGGCGTGCGGGGGAGCGGCGTCCACGAGGGCGTCCCCTACGTCGTCCTGGACTACGTCGAGGGGGAGACCCTCCAGGCGCGCCTCGACCGCCAGGGTCCGCTGCCCGCCGCGGAGGTGCTCCGGATCGGCCGCGCGCTGGCCTCGGCGCTCTGTCACGCGCACGACCACGGGGTGGTCCACCGCGACGTGAAGCCGGAGAACGTGCTCATGGACCGCCGGGGCCAGGTCCGCCTCAGCGACTTCGGGCTCGCCCTCGACCTCGAGTCCTCGAACGAGCGCCTGACGCTCACCGGGCACTTCCTCGGGACCCCCGGCTACTGGGCCCCCGAGCAGGCCCTCGGCCGGAAACACGCGCTGGGGCCGCCCACCGACGTCTACGGCCTCGGCGCCACGCTCTACGGGCTGGCGAGCGGGCGCCCGCCGCTGACCGGCTCGGCCATGGCGCAGCTCGACGCCTTCGACGCCGTGCCTCCGCTCGTGACCCTCCAGCCCCGGGCTCCGGCCGGGCTCTGCGCCTTGATCCACGGCTGCCTGCGCCGCGAGCCCCAGGCGCGCCCGCGCGCGACCGAGGTCCTGGCCGAGCTCGACCGCCTGCAGCTCGAGACCCCGGCCGCGCGCTCGGCGCGGCTCACCCGCAGCCGGCTGATCGCCGCCCTGGTCGTGCTGACCGTGATCTGCGGCGCGCTGGTCTGCGCCTTGGCCTGGCGCGTCCACAGCCGCGCGCTGCACGAGGCCGCCGCGCCGGTGGACGCGCGCGAGGGCAGCTCGCCTCCCGTC
>JAGQRJ010000952.1 GCA_020425635.1 Planctomycetota bacterium
CGAGCGCCTGCTGGCCGCGGCCGCGGCCCCGCTTCCGCAGCTCGACGCGAGCGCCTCGGTCTACACGGTGAGCGAGGTCCTGACCTGGTCGCGCTGCCCGCGGCGCGCCCTGTTCGAGCACGTGCTCGGCGAGGATCAGCCCTGGAGCCCTGCGCGCGGCGCGCCGGGGCGTGAGCTCCCGGCCGACGTGTTCGGCGTGTTCGTGCACGAGCTGCTCGCCGGCGGACCCAGGTCGCGCAGCGACGCGTTGGCGCGCCTCGAGCAGCTCTTGCTCCCGGGCTGGGCCCCCGCCCACGCGCTGGACGAGGGCCTCGAGCGCGCGCTGCAGCTCGTCGGTCAGTTCCGCCGCTCGCCCCTCGGGCAGCGCGCGGCGGCCGCCGACGAGCAGCGCCGCGAACCTCCGCTCCTCGTGCGCCTGGAGCTCGCCGGAGAGGCGCAGCCGATCCTCCTGCGCGGGACCCCCGACCTCGTGTTCCGGGAGGGCGAGCGCTGGACCTTGGTCGACTACAAGAGCGGGGACCTCACCGCCCTCGAGGTGCCCGCGCGCCTCGACGCCGACCGCACCCAGCTGCAGCTCTACGCCCTGGCCCTCGAGCAGGTGGGCGTGCAGGTGACCGAGGCGCGCGTGGCCTACCTCGCCGCGGAGGTCGACGCCAACGTCGGCCTGGGCGCGGAGGTCGAGGCGGAGACCCGCGAGCTGCTCCGAGGCTTCGTCCGCGCCCGACGCGAGCTGGACCTCCCCCCGCGCCCCGGCGCGCAGTGCGCCCGCTGCCCCCACACCGCCCAGTGCCCCGAAGGCCAGGACGCGGCGCGCACCGCTCGCCGCGCGCCCACCCCCGCGGCCTTGCCCGTGGCGGCGGTCGCAGGCGAGACCGACTAGCCCGCACTCCTCACCACTCGCTCCGCTCGTGGATTCGAAGTGCGGCCAGCAGTGCCCCCGGGCGATCCGAGCCTCGAGGCGCGCGAGGGTGCGGCGAACGTGGCGCCTCCAGCCGTAGGTGCGGAGCTTGCCTCCGCCCGCGGTCCCGCTCCCCCGCGTCGCTCCCTCCCCCCCCCCAAGGAGCTGCGGCTCAGGCGCTGAGCTTGAGCCGGACGCCGCGGCCGTCGTGCAGCGCGCGGTAGAGCTTGCGGTCGGGGGCGCGGATCACCGCGACCCAGGCTGCGCGAGGCGCCCCCGTCTGGAAGCCGACGGCGGTCGGGATCGGCTCGCTGATCTCGAGGCCCTCGCCGAGCTCGGCGCGCGCCGCGAGCGCGATCTCGCGCGCGGCGCGCTCGAGGGTCGGCACCCCCTCCGCGCACAGCTGAGGGCGCGGCGCGACGGTGCTGAAGTAGACGCACACCGCGCCGGTGCGCGCGTTGAGGCTCGCGGTGATCGCGCCGGTCTCGTGCTGGGTGTCGACCTCCCAGCGCAGGCGCCACACCCGTCCCATGGCGCCCTTGACCACCCGCGCGCGCGAGAGCCGGCTCCCCTCGGGCACGCCGAGCACCTGCTGGGCGCGGCGCACCGCGCTCGCGCGGCTCAGCGCGGCGCTGCGGGTCGACCCGCGGTAGAAGGGTCCGCAGAGGTAGCCCAGGCGGCGCTCGCCCTGGGGGTCGTAGTCGATCACGATCTGGCCGTCGGGCGCCGACTTCTCGATCACGACCCAGTGACGCGTCGCTCCGCGACGACGCGACTCGCTGCACACCCCGCGAGTGCGCAGGCTCAGGCCCGGGGGCAGCGCGCCGCGCGCGAGCTCGAGCGCCTGGGCGACCAGCGCCGGGTCCTCGGGAGGCGCGCAGCGCTCCGCCAGCTCGACCAGGCGCTCGGTCTCGGCCGGGAACGCGGGGGGCTCGGGCTGCGGTCCGCGGTCGACGCGCGCGAGCCCCGCGAGCTCCCACACCCGATAGCGCGCCTGGTAGTGCTGCCGCGCGACGCCCGGTGAGCTGCGCCAGCGCTCCTCCTCGAGCTCGAGTCGGAAGCGCGCGGGCCTCCACTGGGTCTCCAAGATCTCCGCGGCCCAGGTCCGCGCGGTCGAGTCAGGGTCCATGAACACCTCCAGCGCGCTTCGCGCAATTCGGCGGCCCCCCCGAGTTCGACCTCGCCCATGACGTAACCCATGTCCGAGCGGAAACTTGCCTCCGAGAGCTGGATCGGAGGTCGTTGGGCAAGGCTTGCCCACCGGTTCACCCTGGGTGAGCCGCACCTGGGAGCGATCGCGTAAGTGACTCATAGATAAAGAGTAGAGAAAATATAGCGCATTGCGTTATTTTGAATTGACGCGACGCGGCATGCTGGTAGTCTCGGGCTTCAGAGGAGACCTGCATGAACTCTGAGACTGAGACCCCCCCCACCGCCGAAGCGCCCGAGTCCGCGGACCCCACCCGCCTGCAGCAATGGCTCGCCGAAGCTCGCCAGGCAGGCCGCTACGGCCAGGCCCAGTGGCAACGCTGGATCGAGGGCTTGCGCCGCGCCAAGCCCGAGGCCGC
>JAGQRJ010000158.1 GCA_020425635.1 Planctomycetota bacterium
GAAACGACTCGAGCCCCCTCCGCAACCCACCAACCCAAGTCCCAGCGTTCCGAGCGCGAGCGCCCACATACCGTGCGTGTTCATGGCTTCCTCCGCGCCCCCAGCGAGCACGGCCCGTGCCACAACCGTTTGCACTGCAGTGACTTGTGAACAGCGTCGGGGGTGTCACGAGGGGAACACCCCCCAACCCCGTGCGGGGCGGAGCCTTCAGGAGGGGACTGACTCCTCCGTGTTCACCCCCTGGACCCTGTCTCCGGAGGCGACGCCTCCAGCGTTGGCGTAACCCTGGCAAGCAGAGACTTCGGGATCTGGGAGAGCCGGGGCCGCCTCAGGCTCGGGAGGGCTGCGGCGCCAGCGCACGCCCGCGATCACGGCGTCGGCGAACTCCGTCGTGCTCGCGTTCCCGCCGAGGTCGCGGGTCACGTGCTCCCCCGCGCCAAGGGTCGGCTCGAGGCGCGGCGAGCGCGGGTCTTCTTCGCCTTGGCCTGGTTCAGCCCTCGTCCTCGCGGACTTGGCTGCGCGCAGCCGAGCGCCGCCGAGCCTGGCCGCGCGCCGTTCCGCGGGCGGCGACGCGGGTTACGCTGACGTCCGTCGCGGAGCCAGACGACCCGGCGAGGCGACGTGGGGAGGCACGCATGCTCGGCGAGTGGACGACGACCTTGCGCTTCGTGACCTACCTGGCCCCGAGCATTCCCGAGGCGTTCCACCGCGCGCTCGCCGCCCACCTCTCGCGAGCCCTTGGAGTCGGCGCGGCGCTCGAGGTCGACGCGCGCAGGTCCGGCCCTCAGCCCGGCGACGACCCGTTCAGCCGCGGCCAGGCCGACGTGGGGTTCATGTGCGCCCCGTGCTACCTGGAGCTGCGCGGCCACGCGCGCCCGCCGGTCGAGCTGCTCGCGGCGCCGGTCTACGCCGATCCGCGCAACCGGGGCCGCGCCGTCTACTTCTCCGAGGTCGTCGTGGGCCGCGACGCCGACTTCGCCGACTTCGCCGACGCCGCCGCGCGCGGACGCTGGACCTACAACGACTCGGGCTCGCTCTCGGGCTACCACTCGGTCCTGCGCGCTGCGCGAGCCGCGGGCGTGGACCGCGAGGTCTTCGCAGACGCGGTCCACGCCGGTTCGCACCTGCGCGCCCTGCAGGTGGTCGCCGGCGGCGACGCCGACGCGGCCGCGATCGACGCCAACGTCCTCGCGCTGCTCCCCGCCGCCTACGCCGGGGCCCTCGACGCGCTGCGCGTGCTCGCGACCCTGGGTCCGCACCCCGTGCAACCAGCGGTCGTGCGGGCCGACCTGCCCCCCGACCTCAAGGCCCGCCTGCGCGAGCTGCTCCTCGGCCTGGCCGACGACCCGCAGGGGCGCGACCTGCTCGCCCCCTACGGGGTCGAGCGCTTCGTCCCCGTCGACGACTCGGACTACGCTTGCCTGGAGTCCAGCGGCCCGTTGAAGTAACCCTGGACTGCGTTGCTCGTCGGTCTCCCCCTGCGGTCGCTCGACCTCTTCGCGTCTCGCCGGGGCTTCTTCAACAGGCCGCTCGCCGGGGCCAGCGGGCCGCCGCTAGGACGTCGCCTCGGCCAGCATGGACCTGAGCATCCAGGCCGTCTTCTCGTGGACCTGCATCCGCCCGACCAGCAGGTCGACCGTGGCCTCGTCCCCCGCCTCTTGCGCCGCCGGCAGCGCACCGCGCGCCGTCCGAACGACCGCCTCGTGCCCCTGCACGAGCTGGCGGACCATGTCGTCGGAGCTCGGCACCCCGGTCTCTTCGCGAATGCTCGTCAGCTCGGAGAACTGGGCGTAGCTCCCGGGCGCGTAGATCCCCAGGGCCCGAATGCGCTCCGCGAGCTCGTCCACGGCGAGGGCCAGCTCGGTGTAGTGCGTCATGAACATGGCGTGCAACGCCTGGAACTGAGGGCCCGTCACGTTCCAATGGAAGTTGTGGGTCTTGAGGTAGAGCGTGTAGCTGTCCGCGAGCATGCGAGACAGTCCTTCGGCGATCTGCTTGCGCTGAGCCTCTGCGATTCCAATGTCGATCTTCACTGCTGCTCCTTCGTGGACTGCCCAAGTCAGGGCCGTCTCGGCGGCCAAGCGGGGTCCCAAGCGAGGTTCAGGATACGAGCCGCCAACGCCGCGTCCAGGAGGAGCGCCCAACGCGTTTCAGCGGCAACGGTTACGGAGTCGCCGCAGCTGCGTCCGCAGTGGTTCGCCCCCGTGTTCGCTTCGGACAGGACGTCCTCGCCCGAGCTCGGGGGTCTCGCCTGGGGCCTGGGGGCGTCACCGCGACAGCGCGTCCTCCACCGCCGAGACCAAGCCGGCCAGCTGCTGCTTGGCAGCCGCGTCGAACTCGCTGCGGCCCTGGAAGGTCGCCAGCGCCTGGCCGAGGAACGCCGCGCGGGGGTCGACCGGCGCCAGGAGCTCGGCGACGGCGGTCAGGCTCGCCACGGTGCCTGCGTCGTCGGTGCCCCCCGGCACGTAGCGCGTCGCCCCCGGGCGAGCGCAGAGCGCGCGCGTGAGCGCCGTGAGCCAGCGCGCCGTGGCCGCGACCTTGGGGTAGTCGAGCTTCTCCGGGGTGTCGGTCACCTGGTGGTAGTGCTCCCAGCGACCGCAGGTCAGGAACAGGGTCGGGATCCCGGCCTGGTCGAAGGCGTAGTAGTCGCTCAGGGCGGGGACCACCTCGCAGCTCAGGCGCCGCGGGTGCACGCCGGGGTCCGCGTCGGCGACCGCGTCGAGCAGCGCCGCGGTGCCCTCGCTGCGGCCGGCCCCGAGCACGAAGCACGAGTCGCGCAGGGCGCGCGGGAGCCCCGCCGGGCCGAGGGCGTGCCCCATGAGGTCCATGCAGACCATCATGTCCAGCGTCTTCAGGTCGAAGGGCGGGTGCGCCACGAAGTGGATCGAGCCCATGCCGACCCCGAGGAAGTAGGGCGGCTCCTCGCCGTCGAAGGACACGAACCACACGTCGCGCTCGAGGGCCTGGCCCTGCACGGCCCGCGCGACCTCGAGCAGGATCGCGACCGCCGCGGCGTTGTCGTCGGCGCCCCAGTAGGCCTCGCCGCCGCCGGCCGGACCCAGGTGGTCGTAGTGCGCGGCGATCAGCACCGCGCGCCGCCCGCCCGGGCCGTGGCGCCCGATCACGTTGTGCCCGCTGCAGGCGGGCACCGGCTGCAAGTAGCTCCCGTCGGGCGCGGCCGGGGTCAGCCCCAGCTCCGCGAAGGCGTCCCGGATCCGATCCCGCGCGCGGCGGCGGAGGCCTTTCGCGAGCACGGCTTCGCGGCCACGGGCATGCGCGA
>JAGQRJ010000953.1 GCA_020425635.1 Planctomycetota bacterium
GCCTCGAACAGGAGCGTCGTGAGCGGGCGCTGGAGGGGAGCCTCGACCGGGTCGGGGTTGTGCGCCGAGAACGCGAAGGTCCCCACGTCGAGGGTCAGCATGGCGAAGATCGCCTCCTCGCCCTTGAGCTTGCCGAGGCTGGCCGTGTGCGGGCTGCCGGCGCGCACGGTCAGCGTGCCCTCCCCGCGCTCGGAGCGCACGCGCAGGGTCCCCGACTTGCGGTTGAACTCGAGGCCCTGGAGGACCTCGATCAGCATGCCGCCCGCCAGAGAGCCCATGAGCTCGACCGAGGTCTGGCGCGTGCGGAAGGGGGTCAGGTCGAGGGGCTGGGTCTTCTCCTCGCCCGGTTCGCCGTGGCGGATCGGGCCAGCGTCCTTGACCAGCACGTCGTAGGGCCCCACCGAGAGCACGTCGCCGACCTCGAGGGGGGTCACCCCGATCACGGTCTTGCCGTTGATCAGGGAGCCGTAGGAGGAGCTGTCTTCGTAGACGATCGTCTCCCCCTCCACCCGAACCTCGCCGTGCACCCGGGAGACCGTCTTGTGGGGCAGGATCAGGTCGCAGTCGCGGCTGCGCCCGAGGGTCACCTTCTGCAGCGGGCCGAGGGCGATCGGGGGGAGGGCTTCGCAGGAGAGCCAGGCGATCACGTCCTCGGTGATCGCGGGCTGCCGCCCGCTGGTGGGCGAGGCCTTGGGTGCGCCGCGCAGGTCCGAGGCGGAGTATTTGTTGGTGTCGTTGAGGGGCGGCGGCGTAAGTCCAGCGACCGTCTCGAGGTCCTCGGGGACGAAGTCGAGCTCGGAGAGCACGAGGCCGCAGGCCAAGCAGCGATCGGCCCCGTTCAGGTTGGGGAACTTGCACTCGGGGCACGGCATGACGGACTTGGGCACGACGTAACTATGGTACTGGTTTCACGGCCCGGGGCCAGGACTTGGCGTCGCGGGCTGCCCAGGCTCTGCCCGGAGCCCGGCGCCGGGTCATCGTCCCTGTCGGGGGCGGGGTTTAGGGTGGCGAGGATGGTCGACCCCACCCCAGCCCAGACCGAAGCCATCGTCGCCCGCGGCTGCGACGTGTGCGTGTCCGCCGGCGCCGGCTCGGGGAAGACCTTCGTGCTCACCGAGCGCTTCGTGGGGCTCGTCAAAGACGGGCTGCGCCCCGAGTCGATCCTCACGATCACCTTCACCGAGAAGGCCGCCCGCGAAATGAACCGCCGGATCGGGCGGGCGCTGGGCGCGGGCCAGCGGGGGGTCGAGGGCGGCTGGATCTCGACGATCCACGGCTTCTGCGCGCGCCTGCTGCGCGAGCACGCGCTCGAGGCGGGCGTCGACCCGGCCTTCGCGGTCCTGGGCGAGGTGCCGGCCGCGCGGCTCCAACACGGGGCCTTCCTCGAGGCCCAGCGCAGCTTCCGCCTCGAGCAGCCGGCGGCCTACGACTCCCTGGTGCGGCACGTCGCCTGGGGCCGCGACCGCGACGGCGCGACCTCGGTGCGTCGCCGGGTGTTTCAGCTCTACGAGCAGATCCGCAGCGGCGGAGGCGAGGTCACCCAGCCCGAGGCGCTCGCGCCCGCGAGCGGCCCCTCCCTGAGCGACGCCCTCGACCGCCTGACCGCGGCGCTCCAGGCCTACGGCCGCGGGGTCGCCCGCACGACCC
>JAGQRJ010000159.1 GCA_020425635.1 Planctomycetota bacterium
CGCACCAACGCGTCGAGCTCGTCGAAGCTCGCCAGGGCGCGGCGGTCCGAGAGGAGGAACACGTCTGCGAACGCCCCCGGGAGCCCTGCGCGCTGACGGAGCTGGGTCAAGGGCCCGCGCACGTAGCGATCTCCCTCCGCGAGGGCTCGCTCCATGGACCGGATCGCGTCGTCGACCATGCACCGACTCTAGCCCCCAGCGCGCGGCTCTGCTGGCTCGGGTCGCGCGCTCGCGCGGCGAACGTCGAATCGGTCGTCCAACGCTGTAGACTCGGGGCAGGCGCAACGGCGGGAGGGCACGATCGCGCGCGAGGCCAAGGGGAAGGATCCGTGGTGGGCCAAGCTCCCGCGGGAGCGGCTGCTGGACGTGCGCCTGTGCGACCTGAAGCTGACGATCGAGGGCACCTGGCTCGAAGGGCCGCTCGACGCGGTCCGCGCCGACCTCGCGCGCAAAGGGCTCGAGCGGCTGAAGCCGCACTTCTGGCTGAGCGAGGAGTGGTTCTGCCCCGATCAGGTCACCGGGATCGCGATCCCGTTCTACCTGGCGCACCCACGGCTCATGCGCCTCGAGCGCCGGGAAATGCTCGAGGTCGAAGGCGGCACCCGAGGGCACGCGCTGAAACTCCTGCGCCACGAGCTCGGCCACGCGCTCGACCACGCCTTCGGGCTGCACCGCCGCAAGCGCTGGAAGCAGCTCTTCGGGCGCTCCTCGCAGCGCTACCCCGACGCCTACCGCCCCAACCCGGCGAGCAAGCACTACGTCCAGCACCTCGACGACTGGTACGCCCAGGCGCACCCCGACGAAGACTTCGCCGAGACCTTCGCGGTGTGGCTCACCCCGCGCTCCCAGTGGCGTCGGCGCTACCAGGGCTGGCCGGCCCTGGCCAAGCTGGAGTACGTCGACGAGCTCATGGGCGAGCTCGAGGGCCAGCCGCCGCGCTACCGCAGCCGCAAGCGCGTCGACTCGCTGCCCCAGCTGCGCTTCACCCTGCGTGACTACTACGCGCGCAAGCAGGCGCGCTTCCTCGTCGGCTACCCCAGCGTCTACGACCGCGACCTGAAGCAGATCTTCAGCAGCGACCCCGCGCCCAACGCCCCGACCGCCGCCGTCTTCCTCCGGCGCAACCGCAACCAGATCCGTCGTATCGTGGCCAAGTGGACCGGGGAGTACGAGTTCACCCTCGACCACGTGTTTCGCCTCATGATCGGACGCTGCAAGGAGCTCAAGCTCCGCGCGGTCGGCGATCCGGATCAAATGCGACTGGACTTCGCGATCTTGCTCACCGTGAAGGCCATGCACCACCTCTACGAGCGAGAGTGGATCCCCATGTGAAGCCACGCCGAGTCTTGCTCCTGGTCCACGAAGACCTCGTCCCGCCGCCCGAGGCCGAGGTCCAAGCCATGACCGACGCCGAGGTCGAGCCGTTCAAGACCGAGTACCACGTCGAGTCGGAGCTGCGCGCGCGCGGCCACGACGTGCGCGTGCTCGGGCTCTACGACGAGCTGCGCCCGCTGCGCCAGGCGATCGAGGAGTTCCGCCCGCACGTGGCCTTCAACCTGCTCGAGGAGTTTCGCGAGAAGGCGAACTACGACTACTACATGGTCAACTACCTCGAGCTGCACCGCACGCCCTACACCGGCTGCAGCGCGCCGGGCCTGTTCCTCGCCCGAGACAAGGCGCTCTCGAAGAAGGTCCTCGCCTACCACCGGATCCGCGTGCCGAAGTTCATGGTCGTCCCCCGAGGCCGCAAGGTGCGCCGACGCAGCGAGCTCGAGTTCCCCCTGATCGTGAAGGCGCTCAACGAGGAGGCCTCGCTGGGGATCTCTCAGGCGTCCCTGGTCCACAACGACGAGCGCCTGGTGGAGCGGGTCGAGTTCGTGCACCGGCGCCTGAACACCGCCGCGATCGTGGAGCAGTTCGTCCCCGGTCGTGAGCTCTACCTCGGCGTGCTGGGCAACCAACGCCTGATCACGTTTCCGACCTGGGAGCTGCGGATCGACCACCGCCCCGAGGGTCAGCCGCTGATCGCGACCGAGAAGGTCAAGTGGGACCTCGACTACCAGGAGCGACGCGGGGTCGAGCACGGGCCGGCCAACCTGGCCCCCGAGTTCGAGGCCAAGGTGCACAAACTCGCCCGGCGGATCTATCGCCTGCTCGGGCTCTCGGGCTACGCGCGGATCGACTTCCGCCTGCACGAAGACGGCCGGCTGTTCTTCCTCGAGGCCAACCCCAACCCCCAGATCTCCGACGACGAGGAGTTCGCCCACGCGGCCGGGGCCTACGGGTTCAGCTACCCGGAGCTGCTCGAGAAGGTGATCAGCCTGGGGATCCGCCGCGCCAAGCAATGGTGAGCGCGAGCCCTCGGCCCCTGGACCTCAGTCCTGCTCGAGGCTCCCGCTCAGGCCGCCCTGCTTGGGCTGGGTCTGCTGCGGCGGAGGAGCCTGGGCCTCGGACTCGCGCACGACGCGCTCGATCGCGACCCCGAGGAGCCGGTAGCCCTCGTCCTTGAAGTGCAGGCCGTCCTTGGTGAGCTCGCGCTTCATGAGCCCGTCGGGGCCGACGAGCTTGGGGTGCAGGTCGATCAGCCAGCAGCCGGTCTCCTTGGCGATCGCGCGCAGGCGCGCGTTGAGCTGCTCGACCGCCTCGCGCTTGTCGGCGTAGCCGTGGTTGACCGGGGCGCAGGTGATCACGCACACCACCACGCCAGGCAGGCGCTCGCGGAGCTCGGTGAGCAGCGCGCGGTAGGCCTCGGCGGTGCGCTCGACGCCGTAGCCGAGGCTGTTGCGCCCGTTGAGCACGAACACGTGGCTCGGCTGACAGTCGACGGCCGAGGCCTCGAGGCGATTGCGCAGCCCGCTCGGGCCCGGCACCGTGATCCCGATCCCGTCGCCGCTGATTCCGCGGTTGAGCACCCGCGGACCGACCGTGGGCAGGAAGCGCGCGACGCGGTCGCGCTGCAGCCAGCCCTCCATGGAGGAGGACCCGAGCAGCACCACCCGACGCGACCCCTGAGCGAGGGTCTCGTTCTCGACGCGAAAGGCCGCCACCCGGGCCTTCCAGCGCTCTACGAAGGCTTGCTGAGCGAAGGCGGGAAAGACCGTCGAGAGCGCGAGCAGGACCAGGGCGCGGAGCTTCATGGGGGCCAGGATTGCAAACCCAGGGCCGGGGTCCAAGCCCGGTCGGGTCAGGGCTTATGCGTCCCAAAACTCGCCACCCGTCCCGCGTGGGACCCGCGCTTCCGCCATAGACTGGTCCCATGAACCCGACCGAGGAGCCGTCGTCGCCGATCAAGTTCGGGACCCTGGTGGGGGTCTTCGCGCCGACGGTGCTCACGATCCTCGGCGCGATCATGTACCTGCGCGAAGGCTGGACGGTCGGCAACGCTGGCCTCGGCGGCGCGCTGCTGATCATTCTCCTGGCCCACGTGATCACGATCACCACCGGGCTCGCGGTGTCCTCGATCGCGACGAACATTCGCGTGGGGGCTGGCGGCGCGTTCGCGATCATTGCGCAGTCGCTGGGGCTCGAGGCCGGCGGGAGCATTGGCCTCCCGCTCTACCTGGCGCAGACCGTCTCGACGGCGCTCTACGTGCTCGCCTTCGCCGAGGGCTGGGCCGCGATCTACCCCGAGCACGCGACCTGGGCGGTGGCCCTGGTCGCGTTCGGCGGGCTCGCGCTGCTCGCGCTGATCAGCACCCAGATCGCGGCCAAGTCGCAGCTCCTGATCATGGCGGTGGTCCTGTTCTCGCTGGTCTCGGTCGGGCTGGGCGCGCTCCCCAGCGAGTCCGGCGCGGGCATGATCCACGCCCCCCAGTGGTGGGGGAGCTTCGAGGAGGCGAGCTTCTGGGACACCTTCGCGATCTTCTTCCCCGCGGTGACCGGGATCATGGCTGGGATCAGCCTCAGCGGGAACCTCGAGGACCCGCGGCGGAGCATTCCCCGCGGGACCCTGGGCGGGATCGCGGTGACCCTCGCGATCTACCTGGCGCTCGCCTACTGGCTGAGCCGCGTCGCCACCCCCGACGAGCTGACCGGGACCATGACGATCATGGTCGAGAAGGCTCGCTGGTCGTGGGCGGTGCTCGCCGGGCTCCTCGGCGCGACCTTCAGCTCGGCCCTGGGCTCGCTCGTCGCGGCGCCGCGGGTGGTCCACGCCCTCGCGCAGAACAACATTCTCCCCGCGAGCGCGTTCTTCGCCCGCGAGGATCGCCGCGGCGAGCCGCGCAACGCCATGTTCGCCACGGCGGTCCTCGCCTTCGTGACCCTCGTGGTCGCGCTCCTCGGCGGCGGGCTGAACTTCCTCGCCCCCCTGATCACCATGTTCTTCCTGCTGACCTACGCCATGCTCAACCTGGTCGTGTTGGTCGAGCAAATGTTGGGCATGGTCAGCTTCCGCCCGACCTTCGGCGTGCCCAAGCTCGTGCCCCTCGTGGGCCTCGTGAGCTGCACGAGCGTCATGTTCTTCGTGAACCCGGGGTTCAGCTTGGCCTCGGTCGTGCTCGCGCTGCTGACCTACGTCTACCTGCTCCGCCACCGCCTCCCGGCGGTGAACACCGGCGACGTGCGCAGCGGCCTGTTCCTCTCCCTGGCGCGCTGGGGCGCGATCATGGTCACGCGAATCCCCCCCGCCCCCGAGCGCACCTGGGAGCCGAACGTGGTCGCCGCGATCGCCGCGGGGGAGGAGCTGCAAGACAGCTACCGCCTGCTGCGCTCGGTCGCGGGGCGCCGCGGCGGAGTGCGCCTGCTCGGCGTCTACCCCCCCGACCACGGCGTCGACCGCGACGAGCTCCCGCACTTTGCCCGAGACTTGCAGCACGACGGCGTGTTCGCCCGCTACACCGAGATCGAGCACCCCGACCTCGTCGCCGGCGCCTCCCTCGCGCTGCAGGTCCTGCACACCACGGTGTTCAAGCCGAACATTCTCTTCCTGCGCCTGGTCCCCGGGCGGGAGCTCGACGTCGACGCGCTGCTCACGACCTGCCGCACCTACGGCCTCGCGCTCATGCTCTACCGCCCGCACCCGAGCAAGCAGCTCGGCGACCAGCGCCGGATCAACGTGTGGGTGCGCGAGCAGGGCCCCGACTGGACCCTCGGCCTGCGCCTGAGCAACCTCGACCTGGCGCTGCTCCTGGCCTATCAGATCGCGGCCACCTGGGACGGGCGCTTCCGCCTGTGCATGGCGGTGGAAGACACGCAGACCCAGGCCCGGGCCGAGCGCTACCTCGGCGACCTGCTGCGCCTGGGGCGCCTGGAGGCCCGCGGCGCGGCGAACGTCTACGTGGGCTCGTTCCCCGAGGTGATCGCCGAGGCTCCGCCAGCCGACCTGAGCCTGCTCGGGCTCCCCCGCCAGCCCAACATGGAGTCCATGCAGCGCTTCATGGACGCCGTCGACGGCTCCTGCCTCCTGGTACGCGACTCGGGCAACGAGTCGGTCTTGGCCTGAACCAAACCGCGAACCCTAGCCCTTGGCGAGCGAGCGGCCCTTGGAGCCGAGGACCTCGAAGGACTCCTGCAGGCGCGCGATCATGCCCTGCTGGCCCTTGCGCAGCCACGCGCGGGGGTCGTACTGCTTCTTGTAGGGCTTGCCGCTCTCGGGGTCGAGCTGGTGCTCGAAGGCCGCCAGGTTGGCCTTCACGTAGTCGCCCACGGGCTTGGCGAAGGCAAACTGGGTGTCGGTGTCGATGTTCATTTTGAACACGCCGTAGCCGACCGCCTCCTTGATCTTGGCGACCTCGGAGCCCGAGCCGCCGTGGAACACGAGGTCCAGGGGCATGGCGTGCTTGGTGCCCGCCTTCTGGTGCACGAGGGCCTGGCTGTTCTTGAGGATCTCGGGGCGGAGCTTGACGTTGCCCGGCTTGTAGACGCCGTGCACGTTGCCGAAGGAGGCCGCGACCGAGAAGTGCCCGATCGGGCTGAGCTTCTCCCAGGCCTGGAGCACGTCCTCGGGCTGGGTGTAGAGGTGGCTGCTGTCGGCGCCCTCCTCCACGTCGTGACCCACGCCGTCTTCTTCGCCGCCGGTGACGCCGAGCTCGATCTCGAGGCTCATGCCGATCTTGGTCATGCGCGTGAGGATCCGCGCGCACTGCTCGAGGTTGAAGTCGATCGGATCGGCCGAGAGGTCGAGCATGTGCGAGCTGTAGAGGGGCTTGCCGGTGCGCTCGAAGTGTTGCTCGCCGTGGGTCAGGAGCTCCTCGACCCAGGGGATCAGCTCCCGGTTGGCGTGGTCGGTGTGGAGCACGACGCACACGCCGTAGTGCTCGGCGAGGAGGTGCACGTGCTGCGCGGCCGAGACCGCGCCCAGGACCTTGGCGGCGCCGGCGTCGGGCATGCCCTTGCCGGCGTAGAACTGCGCGCCGCCGTTGCTGAGCTGCACGATCACGTCGGAGCCGGCGACCGCCGCGGCCTCGAGCACCGCGTTCACCGAGTCGGTGCCGACGACGTTCACCGCGGGGAGCGCGTAGTCTCCGTCTTTGGCGGCCTGGAGCAGGGTGAGGTAGTCGTCTCCGCTGACGACGCCGGGCTTGAGCGTGGGCATAGGGTCTCCTTCGAGGGGCTACCTTACTTCCTGATCGGCGCCGCGACAGAGGGGGGTGGGCAGCCTGGGAGCCCCGCGCCACCCCGCCCGGAGGCGTTTGCTAGGCTCCCCCCTCAACCCGAGCGTGGGGGCGCGGTGAACGGACAGGGGGCGCTGCAGATCACGGGCGTGTGCAAGTCCTTCGCCGCGGTCGAGGTCTTGCACCAGATCGAGCTCGCGACCCAGCCGGGCGAGTTCGTGACCCTGCTCGGCCCCTCGGGCTGCGGGAAGACGACCCTGCTGCGGATCGTCGCCGGGCTCGAGACCGCGGACGCCGGGAGCGTGCGCCTCGACGGCGCGGCGCTCGATCGGCTCCCCGCGCACCAGCGCCCGGTGAACACGGTGTTCCAGAGCTACGCCCTGTTCCCGCACCTGAGCGTGTTCGAGAACGTCGCCTTCGGGCTGCGCAGCCGTCGCGTCGCCGAGCCCGACCTGCAGCGGCGAGTGCGCGAGTCCCTCGAGCTGCTCGAGCTCGGCGCGCTGGCCTCGCGCCGCCCGCAGCAGCTCAGCGGCGGGCAGCGGCAGCGGGTCGCGCTGGCGCGCGCCCTGGTCAACGAGCCGCAGGTCCTGCTCCTCGACGAGCCGCTCTCGGCCCTCGACGCCAAGCTCCGCGGGAGCGTGCAGCTCGAGCTGCGCCGGCTGCAGCGCGAGCTGGGGCGGACCTTCGTGCTCGTGACCCACGACCAGGAGGAGGCGCTCACGGTCTCCGACCGGATCGTGGTCATGGAGCGCGGGCGGATCGCGCAGGTCGGGCCGGCGGCCGAGGTCTTCCGCCGCCCGCAGACCCGCTTCGTCGCCAGCTTCCTCGGCGGGGCGAACGTGATCCCGGGCCAGGCGACGGGGCCCCGCCGGGTGCAGACGGCGCTCGGGGCGCTCGCCCTCGACGAGGAGGTCCAGGGCTCGGTTACCCTCGCGCTCCACCCGCGCTGGGTGCGCTGGAGCGCGGCGGCCCCCGCGGAGAACGGGGTCCAGGTGCGGGTGCGCGACGCGGTGTTTCGCGGAGACCACACCCTGGTGCTGAGCGAGCCCGCCGGCGAGCTGGCCCTGCGCGCGGCCCTCGACCCCGCGGCGGCCCCCGCCGCGGGAGCGTCGGGCTGGTTCGAGCTCCCCCGCGAGCACCTGGTGCTGCTCCGTGACTGAGCGCCTCGTGGTCCGCCACGGCGAGCTGACGAGCGCGCCTGGGCTGAGGCGGCGAGGGCTCCTGCTCCTGGCGCCCGGCGCCCTGTGGCTGCTGCTGTTCCTCGTGCTGCCCGGCGTGATCCTCGGCGCGGTGGCGTTCTGCGCCCGCGGCGCCGACGGGCAGGTCGAGTGGACGCCGAGCCTCGGGGCCTTCCGTCGCCTGGCGGGCTACGGGATCCTCGGCTGGAGCCCCGACTACCTCTGGATCCTCGTGCGCAGCGTGGTCGTGGCCGCGGTCACCACCGCGGGCGCGCTGGCCTTGGCCTACCCCCTGGCGTTCTTCGTGGCCAGCCGCGCGCCGCGCTGGCGGCCGGTGTGGCTCGGGCTGTTGAGCGTGCCCCTCTGCACCAACGTCGTGGTGCGGACCTACGCCTGGGAGCTGCTCCTGAGCCCCGGCCTCCCCCCCGCCCAGCTCGCGGCCTGGCTGGGCTGGATCGAGCCCGGCCGCGCGCTCTACCCGTCCTTGGCCGCGGTGTGCCTGGGCATGATCTCCAACGCGCTGCCCTTCGCCGTGCTCCCGCTCTACACCAACGTCGAGCGCCTCGACCGCGCGCTGCTCGAGGCCGCGCGCGACCTCTACGCCTCACCCTGGCGCGTGTTCCGCCACGCGGTGTTGCCTCAGACCCTCCCAGGCCTGACCGTGGCCGCGGTGCTGACCTTCGTGCCCGCGGTCGGCATGTTCGTGATCACCGACCGCCTCGGCGGGGCGCGGCACATGGTGATCGGGAACCTGATCCAGCAGCAGTTCGGGCCCGCGCGCAACTACCCCTTCGGCGCGGCGGTGAGCCTGGTCTTGATCGCGCTGACCCTCGCGGGCCTCGCGCTGCAGCGGCGGCGCGGGCGAGGCCCGCTGTGATCCGGCGCGCGGCGTGGTGGCTGCCGCTCGGGCTGGGACTCCTCGTGCTCTACCTGCCTTTGCTCGCCGCGGGCTTGGCCTCGGTCAACGCCTCACGGCACGGGCTGAGCTTCGAGGGCTTCACCCTCACGTGGTACCGGCAGCTCTTGGTCGACCCCCAGGTCGGGGCGGCGGCGCGCACGACCCTGGTCCTGGCGCTCGTCTCGACCGCGCTCTCCACGCTCCTGGGGACCCTGCTCGCCCTGGGCCTGCAGCGCGCGCCCTGGTCGCGGCGGGCGAGCGCCGCCCTCGACGCGCTGGTCGAGCTCCCGGTGGTGACCCCCGATATCGTCTTCGCCGCCTGCCTCGTGATCGCGTTCTCGCTCCTGCGCGGGCTGAGCGCCTGGTTCCAGCCGGGGCTCCTGACCCTCGTGCTCGGGCACGTGACCTTCCAGGTGGCCTTCGTGGCCCTCGTGGTGCGCGCCCGGCTGGTCCTGATCGAGGGCGAGCTGAGCGAGGCCGCGCGGGACCTCTACGCGGACGGCTGGAGCCTGCTGCGGCGGGTGACGCTCCCGCTCTTGTGGCCCGCGATCCTCGCCGGAGCGCTGCTCGCGTTCACGCTCTCCCTCGACGACTTCGTGATCAGCTTCTTCTGCGCGGGGCCCGACTCGACGACGCTCCCGATCTACGTCTACGCGAGCCTGCGGCGCGGACTGAGCCCGACGCTGCACGCGCTGTCTACACTCTCCGTCTTGCTCGCCGCGCTCCTGGTCCTGGGCCTGGAGCGCGTCAGCCGCCCCTTCGACGCGCCCGAGGCAACCCCATGATCCGTTGGCTGCTCCTGACCCTGACCGCCCTCTGCCTGCTGGGCTGCCCCGCGCCGAGCTCGGGCTCTGGGGCCGGCGGCCCCGAGGCGCTGAACCTCTACATTTGGTCGGAGTACCTCGACCCCGCCCTGGTCGAGGCGTTCACCAAGGAGACCGGGACTCCGGTCAAGGTCTCGCTGTTCGAGTCGACGGAGGAAATGCTCGCCAAGCTGCAGCACGCCGCCGGCACGAGCCAATACGACCTCGTGGTCGTGGCCAACCAGTCGGTCCCGGCCATGGTGCGCCTGGAGCTGATCCAGCCCCTCGACCCGGCGAAGCTCCCCCACCGCGCGGGCCTCGACCCCTCGTTTCGCAACCCGCCCTACGACCCCGAGGAGCGCTACAGCGTGCCCTACCAGTGGGGCACGGTGGGCCTGCTCTACGACGCCCAGAAGCACCCGCAGCTCGAGCCGAGCTGGGCGGTGCTGTTCGACCCCGCGCGGCAGGTCGGCCCCTTCCTCCTGATCGACGAGGCCCGCGACCAGCTGGGGGTCGCGCTGAAATACCTCGGGCACTCGGTCAACAGCACCGACCCCGAGCAGCTCAAGGCCGCCGGCGAGCTCCTGCTCGCGGCGAAGCGCAGCGAGGCGTGCCTCGGGTTCGAGGGCGGCGTCGGCGGCAAGAACCGCGTGGCGGGTGGCCTGGCCGACCTCGCGGTGGTGTGGAACGGCGACGCGAACCGCGCGATCGAGGAGGCGCCCGAGGGCAAGCTCGCCTTCGTCGTGCCCCGCGAGGGATCGATCGGCTGGTGCGACGTGCTCGTGCTCACCCGCGAGGCCCCCAACCCCGCCGCCGCCCACGCCTTCGTCGACTTCCTCCTGCGCCCCGAGAACGCCGCGCGGCTCGCGGCCTACACGAAGTATGCGACCCCGGTGGGCGCGGCCCGCGAGCACTTGCCCGAGGCCGACCGCGCGAACCCCGTGATCTACCCACCCGACGCCGTGCGCGCGACGCTGGAGTCGCTGACCGACGTCGGCGACTCCCTGCCCCTCTACGACGAGGTGTGGACCGCGGTCAAGGCGCGCTAGCCCCAGGCTAACGGTCGAGGCGGCAGTCCTCGAGCAGCGCGACGAGCCGCGCGGGCTGGTTGGTCACGATCCCGTCCACGCCGATCGCGAGCACCTCGCGCAGCTCCAGCGGGTCGTCGAGGGTCCAGGTGATCAGCTCGATCCCCAGGCCTTCTCGCTCGATCCGCGCGCGGTCGGCGCGCAAGATCTCGAGGTAGCCGTCGTAGCTCGCGAACAGGCGCGGGCGCCCCACCGAGGCCACGCAGTTGCCGAGCTCGAGGGCGGCGCTCACCGCGCTCTCGCCGCCGCCGGGCAGCTCGACGTCGCGGGTCACGAGGAACTCGTCGCCGAGGACGCGCTTGAGCTCGGCGGTCGTCTGCGGGTCGTTGTTCATGAGCACCACGCGGTCGGCGAGCGCGTGGCGGCGGAGGATCGGGCGCAGGAGCTGCGCGAAGCGCCGCTGCAGCGCCGGCTCGTCGGTGGGGAGCTTGAGGTCGAGCAGCACGCGCCGCAGCTGGGAGGTGTGCTCGAGGTAGACCGCGAGGGCGTCGAAGTCGAGGATCTCCGCCTCCTTCAGGGCGGAGAAGCCGAAGGGGCTGAAGCGGCGGCGGGCGTAGCCGTAGTTCGCGCGCAGCTCGGCGAGGGTCAGCTCGTGGGTCGGCCGCCGCTTGCTCGAGGTCACGCTCGGGAGCACGGGCTGGTAGCCGACCCCGCCCTCGAGGCCCAGGTTCCGCGCGAGGGTCACCAACCCGCCGGGCGCCTGGTCGTGCCACACCACGATCCGGTCGTCGAGGGTCAGGCAGAGGTCGACCTCGAGCCCGTCGGCGCCGAGCTCCACGGCGGAGACGATCGCGGGCAAGGTGTTCTCGGGGAAGTCGACCGGGTTCCCGCGGTGCGCGATCACGATCGGGCGCCGGGTGGGCTGGGCCTGAGCGATCAGCTCACGCAGGGCCGCGTTGGGCTGGCGCGCCTCGAGCTGCGCGAGCAGCCGGCTCAGGTAGCCCCGCTGACGCGAAGCGTCGAACACCCAGTGCACGGCCAGCCGACGCGCGTCGCTGTCTTCCTCGGCGAGGAGCTCGATCAGGCGCGCCGCCATGTCGGGGCCGGGGAAGCGCTGGACGAAGGCCTTCAGCCGCCGGGGGCTGTCTTCGAGCCCGTCGAGGATCCCGGGCAGGAAGCGGTCCGAGCGCAGGAGCTCGTCGCGGTGGCGGTAGGTGGCGCGCTCCCAGGCGTTGAGCCGCGGCGGCGGCAGGCTCGGATCGCGCAGGTCGTAGCCCCCGCCGAGCAGGCGTCCGTTCCAGCGGCGCAGCGGGATCGTGAACGGGGCGCCCCATGCCGTCGCGGGGCGTCGACCGGCGAGGGCGTCAGCGAGCCCAAGCGAGCTCGGCCGCGCGACCTCGAGCGCCCAGCCGCCCTCGACCGCGACGAGGCGCAGGCGCTGCGGGCCCTCGAGCGCGAGCTCGGCGGCGTAGGAGCCGTCGCCCAGCGGGGCGAGCTCGAAGTCGAGGGTCGCGCTCCCGTAGAGGTGCCCCGGCACGGGCTCGAGCGTCTGACCGGCCGCGGGCCAGGCGGCGGCCAGGAACACGAGCAGGGGCAGGGCGCGACGCTTCATGCACCGCCCTGTGCACCCCGGGTGCCAGCCCTATCTCCCGCCCCGGCAAACCATAAGGTCGGCGTTGCGTCTCGGGTGGCGGAATCCAGCCGGCGGGGAGCCCCTCAGACGAGCTCGGCCACGATCTGCTCGCTCCGTTCCCAGAGCCGCGCCGGGGCCTGCGGATCGCGCGCGGCCTTGCTCGTCTTGCGCAGCTTGCGGTTGTGGTAGTAGCCGCCGGTCTTCCCCGCGAGCTCGGGGGCCGTCGCCAGCCACACGCCGGTGTCGGCGCCCTTGCTGACCCCGCGCTGAAAGGGGCGGGTCAGGGCCATGAACACCTTGGCCGCGAAGCCGTTGTTGCTCGCGAAGTCGGAGGCGACGAAGCCAGGGTGAAAGCAGTTCGCGGTCACCCCCGTGCCCTCGAGGCGCCGGGCCAGCTCGACGGTGAACCAAATGTTCGCGAGCTTGCTGCGCCCGTAGGGGCGCATGCCGCCGACCCCCCAGCGCTCGTTCTGCAGGTCCTCGAGGAAGCCCAGGTCGCCCTGGTGGTGCGCGGCGGAGGAGGTGCTCACCACGCGGCCCGAGCCCGAGGCCTGGAGCAGGTCGAGGAGCTCGGTCGTGAGCACGAAGTAGGCCAGGTGGTTGACGGCGAAGGTGCGCTCGAGGCCTTCAGCGGTCAGCTGACGGTCGACGAAGAGCGCTCCGGCGTTGTTGAAGAGCACGTCGAGGCGGTCGAAGCGCTCACGGTACTCGCGGGCCACGCGCTTGACGTCCGCGACCTGGCTCAGGTCGCCGACCAGGTAGGCGTGGCGGTCGTTGCCGCTCGAGCGCTTGAGCTCCTCGACCAGGGCGCGCGCCTTGGCCTCGTTGCGCGCGACGCAGACCACGGTCGCCCCCTGAGCCGCGAGCTGGCGCGCCGCCTCCTGCCCGATCCCTGCGGTGGCTCCGGTGAGCAGAATCAGGGGTCCTTGGTGTTGCTGCATGTCGTCTCCTCGTTCGTTTGGGGTCTCTCGGAGGCCCTCGTCTCGATCTGTCGCTTCGAAATCTATCGAATCGTTCGCCCGAAATCAATAGACGGTTCGACAATTATCGAACCGTCTATTGGGCCTCCCCAACCATTGCCCCGCCTTCGCCGGTAGGCTGAAGCTTGCCTCACTGTCCCTGTTGACCTCCCGGGAGCGCCCATGAGCCGGCTCGTCCTCGTCTCACTCTGCCTCTACCTCCTGGGGTGCGCCGCGGACGGCGACCCGTCCTCGTCGCCCCCGGCCCAGGCCGCGGCTCCGGCCCCGTCGGGACTCGCACAGTGGGCGCTGAGGCTAGACCTCAGAGACACGTCGGGCCCCGCGTTCGTGGCGCTCGCCACCGGGCGCGTGAAGCGGGGCTCGCTCAGCAGCGACGAGGAGGAGACCTTCGATTTCTCGGTCGAAACCGACCCCTGGCGGATCGAAAGCACGCAGAAGCGCATGTTCAACTTCCTCGGCGTAACGGGGCGCAGGGGCTTCGACACCCTGCGCGAGATCCCCACCGATTACTTTGTCCCCAGAATGGGCAGCGAGGAGCTCGTCGTGGGCGCGCTGTTCGGGGTGCGAACCAACGCCGAGCGCTACGCAAAGGTCTTGATCGCCGACAAGACCGAGACCTCGTTGGACCTCCTCGTCGTCTACCAACCCGACGGTAGCCGGCTGTTTCCCGACGAGTAGGGCCGCGTGACCCCCCCCTTCCAAAGCACCGGCCCGTCGGGGTCTGCGCGATTCCCCCCGCCCGACCTGGGGCAGCGCTTCGAGGCGCTCAGCGAGCTCGGCCGGGGGGGTATGGGCGTCGTCTACCGGGCCTTCGACCGCAAGCTCGGCCGCGAGGTCGCGATCAAGACCCTCGCCCCGGGGCGAAACGCGACCGCCCTGGAGCGGGTGTGGCGCGAGGCTCGGGCCGCGGTCTCGTTGCACCACCCGGGCGTGGTCGTGGTCCACGACTGCCTCGAGCTGCCCGCGGGGCTGTGCCTGGTGCAAGAGCTGCTCGAAAGCGCCCGACCGCTGTCCGACGCGTTCCACGCGGGGCTCCCGCTCGAGGCCCGCCTGGCGCTGGTGCTCCAGGTCGCCCAGGCCATGGCCCACGCCCACCGCGAGGGGGTGGTCCACCGCGACCTGAAGCCCGCCAACGTGCTGGTCGATCGCGAGGGCCGCGCGCGCGTGCTCGACTTCGGCCTGGCCTGGCACGACGGCGCGCAGTCGTTGACCGCCTCGGGCGCGCTCGTGGGGACCCCGTATTCCATGGCCCCCGAGCAGTTCGGCATGGTCGAGGGGAGCTCTCGCGCGCCGGCGGTGGACGTGTGGGCCCTGGGGATCCTGCTCTACGAGGCGATCTGCCTGCGCCCCCCCTTCGAGGCCAACAGCCTGACCGAGCTGATCGGCCGGATCGGCGCGAAGCCCCTCGCGCCCCGGGAGCACGAGCCCGGGGTCTCACCCGCGGTGGAGGCCGTGTGTTTGCGCGCCCTGCGGCACGCGCCGCGCGATCGCTACGCCGACGCGGGCGCCATGGCCGAGGCCCTCGAGGCCGCGCTGGAAGGTCGAGGCGAGGGTGGAGGCCACACGCGGAAGGTCGCCCTTCTCGCCGCCCTCGTGCTCCTGACCGCCGCGGGGCTAGGCTACGCCACCCTCTCGCCCTCACGCGCGGCGCCGCCGATCGCTCGCCCGCCGGCGGCGGATCCCGACGTGCGCGAGGCCGCGTCGCCGCCGGAGGCCAGCCTGGGCTGGGAGCTCGCAGAGGGGCAGACGTGGTCGACGACCTATGGGTTTCACGCGATCGAAGACTACGACGACGGGCGACAGGCCCTGCACGACATGCAATATGCCCTCCGCTTCAACGTGCTCTCGGTCGTCAGGGGCTTGGCCACGCTGCAGGTGGACGTGGTGCGGATCCGCTTCGCGACGCTGGTCGGCCCCGGTGACCCCATGGTCCTCGACACCGAACCCGCCAGCCCGGACAGTCCCTATCCCGGCACGATCCGCGTGGAGCTGCCGTCTGACGCTGGCTTCACCCTGCGCATGGAGCTCCCCTCGGGCCGCGTACAGGAGGTGTCGGGCGCCTCGGCGCTCAAGGTCCAGTTGCTCGACGACGGGCGGAACCTCAAGCGCGTCGCGCTGAGCGTGGCGCTCGTCGACCTCGACGACGCGCGCATGGCCCAGTGCTTGAACCTCCTGCTTGGCTCCTTCCCCAGCCGCGCGAAGCACCCCCCTTCCTGGGAGCGCACGGTCGACCTGCAGCTCGGCGGCGCGTTCCCCGTGGCCCTCGTCGTGACGACCCGCAGCGAGGGGCCCTCGCGACTCGCGCTGGGCGAAGCGCGGGTCGTCCGCGCAGACCCTCGCCTGGACCTCCGCGCCCTGAGCGGGTTCTGCGCGCTCGATCCAGGGGCGATCGCCGAGGCGCGCGCGGACCTCGACCTGCACGTGAGCGAGCGGAGCGAGAGCCGACGCTGCCAGCTCAGCTTCTTCCTCGGCGGGACGCGCCCCGACCCGCGGGAGGCCGTCTTGCGCCGCTGAGATCCCGGCGCCGGGTTGCGCCCGCGGGCTGAGCCCCGAAGATCGAGCGACGAGGAGTGCACCTGCAACCTGCGACCGAACCACCGCCCTCCGTCCCTGGCGCGCTACGGCGCAAGGCTCTGTTCGCCCTGCTCTACCTGAGCGAGGGCGCCCCGATCGGGTTCTTGTGGTGGGCCTTGCCGACTCGCCTCCGCGAGGGCGGGGTCCCGCTCGCCGAGATCACCGCGCTCTCGGCCTTGCTGGCGATCCCCTGGACGCTGAAGTTCCTCTGGGCGCCCTTGCTCGACACCCTGCGCGGGCCGGGCTGGGGGTACCGCAGCTGGCTGCTCCTCGCGCAGACGATCATGGGCCTGGCGCTGATCCCGCTGGCCTGGCTCGACCTCCCCACGCACCTCGGCCTGGTGACCGCGCTGTGCTTGACGCACGCCTTCGCGGCGGCGACCCAGGACGTCGCGATCGACGCCCTGGCGGTGGCGACGACGGCGCCCGAGGAGCGCGGGGCGCTCAACGGGTGGATGCAGGTCGGCATGCTCACCGGCCGCTCGCTGTTCGGCGGCGGGGTGCTCTGGGCCGGGGCGTTCCTCGGTCAGGGGGTGGTGGTGGTCGCGCTGTGCCTGCTGCTGGCGGGGGTCGGCACCACGATTCGGCGCTGCGACCTGCATGAGCCAGCGCCTCCCGCTGCCACCGGCGCGTCCGAGGCAGGGTTCGCTCGCCGCGCGCTCGCCGTCCTCGCGGCCTTCCTGCGCTCGCTGCGGGCGGCCGTGTTTCGCTGGCGCATCGCGGCGGGGCTGGCCTTCGCCCTGGTCGCCGGCTGCGGCTTCGAGGCCACGGCCGGCGTGGTCGGCCCGTTCTTGATCGACCTCGGCTACGGCTCGGACACCGTGGGCGCGTTCCAGGCTCTGCCCGCGGTCGTGCTCATGGCGGGCGGCGCCCTCTGCGGCGGCGCGCTGGCCGACCGCTGGGGCAAGGCGCGCCTGGTGGGCTGGGCCCTGGCGCTGCTCGCGGCCGCCACCGGGTGGGTCGGGCTCACGCCCCCCGCCGTGGCGGGGGGCTCGGTCTCGACCGCGGCGCTCTACCTGGGCCCCTTCTACGCCGCGGTCGGGGTGTTCACCGCGAGCTCCTACGCGCTGTTCATGGACCAGACCGAGCCGGCGGTGGCGGCGACGCAGTTCACGGCCTTCATGGCGCTGACCAACGCCTGCGAGTCGTGGGCGGTGTTCAGCGTGGGGCGCTTGATCCCCGCGTGGGGCTACGGCCCGAGCTTCGGCTTCATGGCCCTGGTCTCCCTCGGCGCGCTCCCGCTGCTCCTGCTCCTGTGGTCGCGCCCCGCGGCCGCGACGGCTGACGGCTCCCTTGGCGAGACGTCCCCCGCGGGTATCGTCCGGCCATGACCGACCCCGTGCTCTCGACCTCTCCCTTGGGCGCTCCGCCCTGGGCCACCGACGACCCGTTCTTGTTCTGCGTGCACCACAAGGACGCCTACCCCGCGGGCACACCGGCGCTGGGGGTCGCGCCGGAGCTGCTGCGCGGGCGGCAGCTCGGCATGGACTTCAGCGGGCGCGACGGCTGGAGCATGTATCACGGCGACGCGGTCCCGGGCTTCCCGCAGCACCCGCACCGCGGCTTCGAGACGCTCACGGTGGCGCGAAGCGGGTTCATTGACCACTTCGATTCACTGGGAGCCACGGCGCGTTTTGGCGCGGGCGACGCGCAGTGGATGACCGCCGGCGCGGGGATCGTGCACAGCGAAATGTTCCCGCTGCTCGAGCAAGACGCCGACAACCCGGCCGAGCTGTTTCAGATCTGGCTGAACCTTCCGGCGCGGGACAAGCTCGTCGCGCCCTACTTCACCATGCTCTGGAGCGAGGACCTGCCCACGCTGCGCGAGGAGGGCGCCGAGCTCACCGTCGTCGCCGGGGGGCTCTGCGGCGCCGAGCCTCCCGCCCCGCCTCCGAACTCCTGGGCCGCCGACCCCGCCCACGAAGTGGTCGTGGCCACGGTGCGCCTCGCTCCCGGGGGGCGCTGGACCTTGCCCCCTGCGAAGGCGGGGGTCGGTCGCTCGCTCTACGCGTTCGCGGGCCAGGGCCTGAAGGTCGCGGGACGGCCCGCCTCGGGTCAGCGACTGCGCCTGCGCGCGGAGCTCCCGGCGCTGCTCGAGGCCGGGTCGGAGCCGGCCGAGCTGCTCCTGCTGCAAGGTCGACCGATCGGAGAGCCCGTCGCACAGCACGGCCCCTTCGTCATGAACACCCGCGCCGAGCTAGCCACGGCCTTCCGCGACTTCCAGGAGACGGGCTTCGGCGGCTGGCCCTGGCCGAGCGACGCTCCGGTCCACCCCCGGGGTCGCGGCCGCTTCGCGGTGCACGCCGAGGGCGCGACCGAGGAGCGCTGAGGCAGCCCGCCTCGGCGCCTAATCCCCACCGTCCCAGAGATTTGCCCCAGAGGCCCCACACCTGCGGGCTTCCATTTTGCACCCTGGGGGTGGGCCGCTCGTAAGGGGGGCAGGTCGCGCCGGAGCGAGGGGTGGGGGAGTCCATTGGAACCAGACGACGACGAGCTCGTGTCGCGCTGCCTCGAGACCAAGGAGGCCGCGTCCACCGCGTTCAACCTGCTCTACGCGCGACACTCGGACGCGGTGCTCGGCTTCTTGCTCTGCCTGCACCGGCGCGACGAGCACGCCGCACGCGACGCGCACCAGGAGACCTTTTTCCGCTTCTACCGCGCGCTCGGGAGCTTTCAGCGCGGGCGACCGCTGCGTCCCTGGCTGTTTCGGATCGCGCGCAACGTGAGCCTCGACCATTGGAAGAAGAAGAGCACCCACGAGTCGCCCCAGGCGCCTGAGACCCTGGGCGCGTTGGCCGGCGCGAGCGCTGCGTGCCCGGTCGACGAGGCCGCGCGCGAGGAGACGAGGGGCTTGCTGCGCGCCGCGGTCGAGCGCCTCCCGCAGGAGGAGCTGACCGTGTTCGCGCTCAAGCACGACCAGGGCCTGACCTACGCCGAGGTGGCCGACGTCCTCGCCTGCTCGGTGAGGACCGCAAAATACCGCATGAAGAGCGCCCTCGGAAGAATCGGACGCGAGGCCGAGCGCCTGGGAGTGAACGCATGAGCCCGTCTTGCCCCGGCCCCGAGCTCCTGCTCATGCTGCGCGCAGGCGTCCTCGACGAAGGCGACGGTCCGGCCGAGCTCGAGGCCCACGTCGCAGGCTGCGCCGCCTGCAAGGTCCAGACCCAGAAGCTCGACCAGGAGCTCGTGGCCCCGCCCTTGCCCTTCCCTTCGTCGGAGCTGCTGGCCGGGATCCAGGCCCGGATCGAGGCCGACCTCGTCGAGACCGACGTGCGCAACGCCCCGCCCCAGGCGGACCTCGACGGCGTGCACGTGCGCTGCACGTTCTGCAAGGACAGCCTGGGCGCGGAGCCGATCTACTGCGCGAGCTGCCTCGCGCCGTATCACGAGGACTGCTTCGCCGAGCACGGGCGCTGCGCGATCGCGGGCTGCGAAGGGCAGCAGGTGGTGCGTCGCAGCGCGGCGCCCGTCGCGCCCAAGCGCCTCGGGGGCCGGCGCCTGATTTGGGGGGCCCTCCTGCTCAGCAGCGCCGCCGCGGCGGCGGCCCTGGTGGAGTCGCGGCGGCGCTCCGCTGAAGGCGACGCAGCGGCCGTCGTCGCGCCAGACGCGCCAGACGCGCCGCACGCAGCGGAGGCACCCGTCGCGCCTGAGGCCCCAGAAGACGGCGACTACGAGCCCGCCCGCTACGCGGTGGCCGACCTCTTGCGCGCCCAGGAACGACCCGCATGGGTCGGCGACTACCGCTCCGTGCTCGGCGAGCGCGTCCTCGACCTGAGCCTGCCGGACATGCCTCTCGACCACGCGGTCGACACCCTCCACGAGCTCTCTGGCCTGGACTTCAGGCTCGACGCAGGCGTAGACCCCCAGCAGACGGTGAGACTGAGCCTGCACCAGGTCGGCCTCGGTGACGCGATTCAGATCCTCTGCGACGAGCTCGACCTGCAAGCGAGCCTCTCACGGGAGGCCGTCGTGTTCGCTCCCCGGGGCTCGGCGCCCGCGGGGGCTCCTCTGCTCGACGGCTTCGAGGACGATCGCGTCGATCGCGAGACGCTCCTGGCCGGGGTGCGCCTCGCCGTGCTCGAGGCCGCGGGCCCCGACGCCTGGGCCACGCCGGCCTCCCTGGAGTTGGACGGCGACACCCTGCTCGTCGTCCAACGCGGCGCAGGTCACTCAGCGGTGCGCGGCCACATCGCGGCCCTGCGCTCCAGCTGGTTGCGTGACCTCGACGGCGCCTGGTTCCTCCCTACGGGGGAGGCGCGACCGGAGCGCCAAGCCTTCGCGGAGGCCCTCGAACGCCCGGTCGACCTGGACCTCAAGCAGGGCCTCGGGCTCCTCGAGGCCCTGGACCTGCTGCGCCGCGTGACCCCGATCCCCCTGCACCTGAGCCCCGAGGCCGAGGCCCACGCGCAGGGCCGGACCGTGTTCCTCAAGCTGAGCGCGATTCCGCTGCGCAATGCGCTCGCCATCGTCCTCGACCAGACCGGCCTGGAGTTCGACGTGGGCCCGCTAGGGATCTTCGTGCGCATGCCCGACGAGCCGACGACCCAGCAACGCCTCGAGCGACTGGCAGAGGGGTGTTTGCACCCGGAGACCGCGGCCGCGCAGCGCGTGCTCGCGCTGCCGGGGCCCGCGCAGATCGGCGGGGGCACCCTCGGCGGCACGGTCGACCAGCTCCAAGCGCTCACCGGGCTGAACACCCTCTTCGACTCGGAGCTCGACCGCGCGCGCCTCACCCGCGAGCTGCTCGGGAACACCCGCTCGATCGCGGACACCCTGCGCGCGCTGCTCGAGCCCCTGGACCTGGGCTTCTATGTCTCCCAGGGCGTGGTCCGGATCGCGCCTCGCAGCCAGGTCCCCGAAGCCCCTGCCCTGGCCCAGCTCGCCATGCCCTTCGGCAACGCAGCCTGGGGGGTTGGCCTGGGTGAGCTCAGCGATCGCCTGCACGACGCGCTCCAGGTCCCCGTGTTCTTGACCGCGCGCGCCCGCGCCAGCAAGGCCTGCCTCGCGATTCCGCCGAATCAGTCCGTGTCTCAGGCCCTCGAGTTCGCGCGGCTTGAGGCCTCGGTGGACTACGGCTGGATCGCGCTGGACGGTCAGACCTTCCTCGCCCTGGGCGTCACCAAGCCGGAGGTCCTCCTGGCCTCGATCCGCGCCGTGGGCCAGAAGAGCCCGTGGGGCGGAGCCCCCCCTGCGGCGCTGGAGGCGCTTCGGCGCCCCCAACGCGCCTTGCGCGAGCTGCTGAGAACCCTCGCCAAGTGGAAGTGGCACCACGTGTTCATGGCGCAGTTCCGCGCCCAGCTGGCCCAGGCGGGCGCGCTCTGGGCCGAGGTCGAAGACGCATACCTCGGCCAGCGATCGCTCGCGACGCTGGACCGCGAACGCACAGAGCTCGCCGACCTGTTTTCCGAGCACCAGACGCTCACCCGCCGCAGCTGGGAGGAGGGTGACGTGGGCCACGAGGCCGCTCGTGGCCGAATCGTGCGCATGAACCGGCTGCCGAGCTTCCTCGACGCGCTCGCCGAGAAGCGCGCGGCGCTGATCGCCGGCCAGGCCTGGAGCGAGGCGTTTCCCCAGGGCTACCAGGCCTGGAGCGCGGCCCTCCGTGTAGGCAGCAGCGAAGCCTTGAAGCGCGGGCTCGACGCGCTCGACCGGCTCGGGCTGTCGTTGAGCGCGGACGGCACGGTCGCTGCGCTCGAGCAAGGTGGCGTGTCCGCCCGCTGCGGGCTGCGCGCTGGCGACCGGGTCGCGAGCGTACGGGACACCGCCGTCGGGGGCTCGCTCCAGGTCCTGGAAGTCCTCGGGCGCGGCGCAGAGCCAGGCGTCGAGATCCCGCTCCGCGTCGAACGCGACGGGAAGCTCCTGGAGCTCGAACTCACCCTCGACGCGCTGCCCGCGGAGCTTCCCAAGCGCACCGCCCCCGGCGGCGCGTCCGAGGGCACGAGCTGGCGCGCGACGCGCCAGCGCTTGCGCCGAGACGCGCTGCTCGGCGAAGGCGGGTCCGAGGGCACCGAAGCCGCCGTGCAAGCCGCCTTGCTCTGGCTCCAACGCCACCAGAACCCCGACGGGTCGTGGAGCGTGGGGTCGTGGACGGAGGCCTGCAAGGCTGCGGGCGCCCGCTGCGAGGGTCCAGGCTGGAGCCCGAGCGGGGAAGGCTACCGCGTGGGGCTCACCGCGCTCGCGCTGCTCGCCTTCATGGGGCGTGGACACGCGCACACGCACACGCACGCCTTCCAACCCACGATCGCGCGAGCCCTGGCCTGGCTGCTCGCCCAGCAACACCCCGCGACCGGAGCCCTCGGCCACGAGCCCAGTCATGGGGAGTCGATCTACAACCACGCCCTGGCGACGACCGCGCTCTGCGAGGCCTACGGTCTCTCAGGGGATCCCAAACTCCGGGGCCCCGCGGAGCGCGCGCTGGGGCATTGCCTCGCCGCGCAAAACCCCGGGCTCGGCTGGAAGTATGGCCTCCGCTCGGGGCGCAACGACTCCAGCGTGACGGGCGTCATGCTGCAGGCCCTGATCGCCGCGCGACACGCGGGCCTCGGCGTCCCCGACGCTGCGCTGGAGGGCGGCGCCAAGTGGCTGCGCCAGGCGACCGATCGCCAGGGCAACGTCGGCTACGAGACCCCGGGGGGCGGCTCGGCCTACCTCCCGCAGACCGACGGGCGCTACGACCTGTTCCCGGTCATGACCGGCGTGTCGCTCGCGTCGCGGCTCCGGCTGGGTGAGCTTCGGACCGTGGCCGAGCTCAACCGCGCGAGCAAGCTCCTGGACGCCGCCACCCCCAAGTGGGACGCGTCGACGCGCAGTGTGAACTTCTACCACTGGCACTGGGCCACCCAGGCGAGCTTCCACCTCGGCGGCCCGAGCTGGCTGCGCTGGAACACGGCGCTCCAGGACGCGCTGCTGCCCACCCAGCGCGAGGGCGGACACGCCGGGGGCTCGTGGGACCCCGTCGGCGAGTGGTGCGCGGCCGGAGGACGGGTCTACGCGACCGCGATCAACGCGCTCACCCTCGAGGTCTACTACCGCGAGCCGCGCTGCGCCGGCCCGCCGGTTCCCTACGCGCCCGCGATCCCCGAGAGGAGATAGCTCACGGCTCAGGCCAGCGGGAGCCCAGACGCCGCCCCCGAGAGTCGATCGTGGAGCTCGAGCACGGGGCGCACCGCGGGGTGCACCGCGTCGCCTCCGACGGTCGCGAGGTATTCGGTCGCGGCGAGCCGGGCGCACGCCCGCTCGTAGCGCTCGACCCAGCGCCGCACCTTCTCAGGATCGAAGTAGGGCCAGCGGCTGGGGAACACGGGCTGAGCGCAGCGCCAAGGCTTGGGGGTCAAGCGCGCGCGGAAGCACTCTTGCTCACGACAGAGGGTCCGATAGAGCGGGTCGCTCCCCAGGGCCTCGAGCAGGCTCAGGGTCTCGGGGTCGTTGGGCACGTAGAGCCGGTCGGTGAGCAGCAAACGCAGGCCGGCGCGCGTGCGATACACCCGCGCGCTGGCGATCCCCTCGAGCGCCAGGCGCAGCAGCTCGAGTTGTTCGTCGAGGGCCTCCTGCAGGCTGCGGGCCCCGAAGAGCTTGCCGAAGAACCCGGGCTCGCCCGCCGGGAGGTCGACGTCGACGTCGACGAAGGCGACCTGGGCCGCGTTGAGGATCCGCGCGCCGTAGCCGTTGCGCGTGATCAGGGCGCCGGGGAGCGGGCGCTCGAGCACCTCTTCCCGGAGCGGGCGGTCGTGGTAGAGGTAGCGCTCGCGCTGACCCCTGCCTGCCGCGATCGCCTCGGCCTGGGCCTGCAGCCGCTCGCGGGCCAGCGCCGCCGCCGCCGCCTCGCTCTCGTCCGACCAGCCCCAGGCCTCGAGTCGCCAGGTCGCGCCCTGAGCCGTCTGCACCGGCTGCCCCGCCTTCTGCCAAAAGCGTGGAATCCGCACGGGACCTCCCCTCGCGCCCCGACCCTACCGCGCCCCAACGTCAGGCCCGGACCGCTCCCCGAGCCCCCCGCGCGCGCGCCTCCGCGGTGACGTTTGACGGGCCCGGGTTCAACCCGCACACTCGCGCCCGTAGGTGATCCATACCGAACCCTGAACGACCGCGCGGAGGCCGCCGCGGCCCGCCGACCGTAGAGGAGGCGGCTCGCAAGCTCGGGGTGCGTACCCTGCACCCCGAGCAGGCCCAGGCGATCGCGAGCGTGCTCGCAGGCCGCGACACCGTCGCGGTCCTGCCCACGGGCTTCGGCAAGTCGCTGATCTATCAGATCCCGGCCCAGATCCTCGAGCGCCCGACGGTCGTCGTCTCTCCGCTGATCGCGCTCATGCAAGACCAGGAGCGCAAGCTCCGCGAGCGCCGGGTGCCGGTGGTGCGCCTCGACAGCACCCTCACCGCCCAGCAGCGACGCGAGGCGCTCAACCGGGTGAGCAAGGGCAAGCGCTTGATCGTGCTCACCACGCCCGAGACCCTCGAGGGCAAGGACGCGGACACGATCCGCGGGTCGCGCCCGGCCTTGCTCTGCGTGGACGAGGCTCACTGCGCCTCGGAGTGGGGGCACGACTTCCGCCCCGCCTACCTGCGCCTCGCCGCGGAGCGCAAAGCCCTGGGCAGCCCGCCGACCCTGGCGCTCACGGCCACCGCCACCCCGCGGGTGCGCGAGGGGATCGTCGAGCTGCTCGGGCTGGTGGACCCGGAGGTGATCACCGCGCCGCCCCACCGCCCCAACCTCGCGCTCGAGGTCGTCAACGTCGTGGGCATGACCGCGAAGATCGCGGCGGTCGGCGAGCTGATCAAGCGCCTGCCCCGCCCGGGGATCGTCTACTGCTCGACCACCCGCGCGGTCGACGCGATCCACGCCGCGCTGGAGCGGGTGCGGGTCCCCTGCGCGCGCTACCACGGGCGCATGACCACCGACGAGCGCGTGAAGGCCCAGAAGGCCTTCATGAAGGCCCGGCAGCGGCGGGTCATGATCGCGACCAACGCCTTCGGCATGGGGATCGACAAGGCCGACATTCGCTACATCGTGCACTACCAGAGCCCGGGATCCCTCGAGCAGTACGTGCAGGAGGCGGGCCGCGCCGGCCGCGACGGCAAGCCCAGCCGCTGCGTGCTGGTCTTCGACCCCGACGACCTCGAGATCCAGCGCGCGCTCCAGAGCTCTGGACGCCCGGGGAAGGCCTCGCTCGAGTCCGCGGCCCGGGCCCTGGCGGCCTACGCCGAGGAGGATCGCTTCGTGGGCGTGCGCGAGCTGGCCACCGCTGCGCGGACCACGACCACCGCGGCGCGGGTCCTGGCCGACACGCTCCACGAAGGCGGGCTGGCCGAGCGCGACCGCAAGAAGCAGTACCGCGCGCGCGGCAGCGTGCGCGAGTTCCTCACCGCGGCCGGCCAGCTCGCGAACAAGTACGCCACCCTGCGCGAGGTCGACGAAGAGCGCCTGCGCGCCATGGCCGACTACGCCCACACCTCGGGCTGCCGCAGCCAGTTCATTCGCCGCTGGTTCGGCGAAGACGACCCCCCGGAGTGCGGCACCTGCGACGTGTGCCGCGTGCGCGTGACCGGGCCAGGCCCCGTCGAGCCGCCTCCCTCCACCGGCGGCCCCCGCCGCACGCGCAAGCGGCGCGGCCGGAGCAAGAGCAAGGGCAAGGCCAAGGCCAAGGACAAGGCCAAGGACAAGGCCAAGGACAAGGCCCAGACTCGGAGCGAGGGCGCGCCCTCGAGCGAGGGAGCGATCCAGCCGGAAGGCGCGGACGACGGCGACGGCGCGCCCAAGCGCAAACGCAAGCGCAGGCGCCGGCGCAAGCGCAAGCCCGAGACCGGCGACGCGCCCAAGGACTCGGCGGGCGACTCCAGCGGCGCACCGTCGGGCGACGCGCCGGCGGGGGACGCGCCGGCCGGCGCGGCCAAGAAGCGGCGCAGGCGTCGCCGGCGCAGGCGCGGAAAGACGTCCGGCGGCAGCAACGCCCCCCCGGGGCCCGAGGCCCCCTAGGCTTCGTCTCGCGCTGGGGCGGTGCAATGGCTGCTGATTCCTAGGGGATTCACCCTGCAACCAGAGAGCGCCTCCCGTGAAACGCTTTCCCAAGTCCGGTCGCGGGGGCCTACGCCTGGGCGTCCAATCTGGACGCGCTCCCCGGCGAACCCCGTCGGGCCCCTGAGGCTGGAGGAGTTGCGGCGAGGATCGGTCGCTCGGAGCGCCACCTGCTTGGCTGGGGAGCAAGGACGACCTCCATGCGCTTCACTTCCCTCGCCGCCTTGGCCCTCACCGCCCTCTTGGCTCCTGCAGCTGCCCAGGACTTCGACTCCGTCCTCGTCGAGACCAGCGACTACGACGGCGACCAGCCCGCGAGCATGCCGCTGTGGCAGACCGTGATCGTCGACTGGGAGGGCGACGTCGAGGTCCGCCACTTCAGCCCGTTCCACTCGAGTCGCTTCCGCGGCACCGCCACCGCGAAGGAGCTGGCGGCGCTCGAGCAGGCAGTGCGGACTGCGAAGCTCGGCGTCGACGTGCCGCCCACGTTCAGCGCTGCGCCCTGGGGCGACACCTTCAAGGTCGAGGGCGGCCTGAGCTCGCTGCGCGGCGAGACCAAGGGTGAGGTCGAGCGCGCGGGCGCGCTCGAGCCACGCCTCGAGCCGCTGCGGGCGATCGCGCTGCGGATCGCCGAGCGGCTGGTGCACCCGCCGGCGCTCCCTGCCGGTCAGGTCCAGGGCTGGATCGAGGTTCGCGGGTTCACCACCTACCTGAACCTGGGCTCCAACCGGCGCTACGAGGTCCGCCCCCGGGAGCTGGCCGAGCAGCTCGAGGCCCTCGAGGGCGAACGGGTCGTGGTGCAGGGCGTGCTCTCGGGCAGCTCGAACTACAGCCGGCGCGTCGAGGTCGCGGCCCTGGTCGAGCCCGCGCTGGCGGAGCTCAGCGGGCGGATCGACGCCCAGGCGGCGGCCCTGCAGCTCGGCGAGCGGGCGGTGCCCCTGAGCTTCGACGAGGACCTGGCCGAGGTCTTCGCCCGCCTCAACGGCGCGGTCACCCTGCGGGGCTTCGTGCGCCAGGGACCGCGCGGGCCTCGCGCCATGCGCGTCCAGGGCCTGCGCGCAGCGCTGACCGAGGACAGCTGGCCCCTCGACGCGGGCGACGAGGTCGTGATCACCGAGCACCGCTGGGGCGACAGCTTCCGCGTCGCTCGCCTGAGCGACGGCGACGAGGCCTCGGTCGACCTCGACGAGCTCCAGCTCCACGGCGGGGGCGCCCCGTCCGCCGGGCTCAGCGGGGCGCTCGGACAGTAGCTCCCTACGCCGAGCCCTCCGCCTCGGCGTGCCGAGCGCGGATCTCGACGTAGCAGGCCTCGCACACCAGCGACATGCGCGTGAACGCCCTGAAGCGCTCGGTGTGGCAGTCCCCCACTTCGAGGAAGAGCGCCTCGCAGGCGCCGCACCAGCCCTGGTAGTCGCCAGGCACCGAGCTGTTCTCGACGAAGCCCCGCGGCGGGCCGTCGCCGAGCAAGTGACCGCAGACCACGGCCGCGAGGCCCTTCCCGTGGCGGTCGCAATCGATCTCGAGCGGGCCGTCGTCGCCTGACGTCATGCGCCGGTTCTACCCGGATCCGCGCGAGTTGCCCACTCGACCTGCGCCTCGCGCCTGGCGCTGGCTCCGTACACACTGCGTGGCATGGCGAGGTTCAGCGACTACGCGATCCAGGGCGAGCTGGCGCGGGGCAACATGGGTGTGGTCTTCCGCGCCTACGACGCCGTGCGCGGGTGCGACGTGGCGCTCAAGCGCCTGCACCGCGCGGGCTCGGCGATCGACGCCCAGCGCTTCGGGGTCGAGGTGGCGGCCGCGCGTCGCCTGCGCCACCCGCACGTGGTCGGGATCCACGCGGCGGGCGCCGACGAGGCCGGGCTGTGGCTGGTCATGGATCTGGTGGAGGGGGAGTCGCTCTTCGAGCGCCTGCAACGCGGCCCGCTCGACTGGGAGCAGGCGCGCCGAATCGGCCTGCAGCTCGCCGACGCCCTCGCCCACGCCCACGCCCACGGGGTGCTGCACCGGGACGTCAAGCCCCACAACGTGCTCCTCGACGCGCGGGGCGACGCGCACCTCGCGGACTTCGGCCTCGCGCGCCTCGTCGGAGACGACGTGCGCTTGACCCAGGAGGGCGACGTGCTGGGGACGCCGATCTACATGGCGCCCGAGCAGGCGCTCGCCCAGCGCGACCGGGTGGGCGAGCGCACCGACGTCTACGGGCTCGGCGCCACCCTGTTCCACGCGCTCACCGCCACGCCGCCGTTCTACGCCGAGCAGATCGACCTGCTCCTGCAGCAGGTCGTGCACGACGCCCCGCGCGCGCCCTCGAGCCTCGTCCCCGGGATCCCCCCGAGCCTCGACGCGGTGGTGCTGCGCTGCTTGGCCAAGCCCCCTGCGGCGCGCTACGCCAGCGCCGAGGACCTCGGGGAAGCGCTGCGCCTCCTGGGCCCGGC